>NZ_LGCW01000050.1:0-18029 GCF_001279365.1 Streptomyces sp. NRRL F-5755
CCCCCACCCCCGCCCCGTGATCAACCGCGACAACGCCGGCTTCTGGGCCGGAGTGGCCGACCGCAAGCTGCTCATCCAGCGCTGCACCCACTGCGCGACCCTGCGTTTCCCCTGGCTGCCGGGCTGCAATCACTGCGGCGGCGACGGCTGGGACACCGTCGAGGCCACCGGGCACGGCACGGTCTTCTCATACGTCGTCATGCACCACCCGCCCTTCCCCGCCTTCGACCCGCCCTACGCCGTCGGGCTGATCGAACTGGCGGAGGGCGTACGGATGGTGGCCGGGGTGGTCGGGGTGCCGCCCGAGAAGGTGCGCGTCGGCATGCCCGTACGGCTGGAATTCCGGACCGTGGAAGAGGACCTGGTGCTGCCCGTATTCAACGGGGCCAGACAGGAGACCTCATCCACGGGGGCCAGGCGGGAGACCTCACCCCCGGGGCCCAGGCAGGAGACCCCACCCCCCGGGGCCCCGGCAGAAGCCCGCTCCAACGGGAGGCAGCCATGAAAGCCGGTGACGAACTCCCCCCGCTGACCATCCCCATCACCCGCACCCTCATCGTCGCCGGGGCCATCGCCTCCCGCGACTTCCAGGACGTGCACCACGACACCGAAGCGGCCAGAGCCAAGGGCTCCCCCGACATCTTCATGAACATCCTGACCACGAACGGCCTCGTCGGCCGCTACATCACCGACCACTTCGGCCCGCACGCCGTCCTCCGCAAGGTCGCGATCCGCCTCGGCGTGCCCAACTACCCGGGCGATGAGCTGGTGTTACGGGGAACGCTCACCTCCCTGGGCGGTGACACGGCGGAGGTACGGGTCGTGGGTTCCAACCGCCTCGGCCACCACGTGACCGGCACCGTGACGGTGACGGTCCCCGCCCACCCCCGGAAGCTCCCGGAGCCCACTCCATGACCCTCCACCGCGCGGACACCCTGGGCGGCCGGGCCGCCGTCGTCGGCATCGGCGCGACCGAGTTCTCCAAGGATTCCGGCCGCAGCGAACTGAAGCTGGCCGTGGAAGCCGTACGGGCCGCCCTGGACGACGCGGGGCTCGGCCCCGGCGATGTGGACGGCATGGTCACCTTCACGATGGACACCAGCCCCGAAATCACCGTCGCCCAGGCGGCCGGGATCGGCGAGCTGTCGTTCTTCTCCCGCGTGCACTACGGGGGCGGCGCCGCCTGCGCCACGGTCCAGCAGGCGGCCCTCGCGGTCGCCGCCGGGATCGCCGAAGTCGTCGTCTGCTACCGGGCGTTCAACGAGCGTTCGGGCCGCCGCTTCGGCGCCGGGGTGCAGCGGCGCGAGCCGTCCGCCGAGGGCGCGGCGCTCGGCTGGAACCTGCCCGCCGGACTGCTGACGCCCGCCTCCTGGGTCGCCATGGCGGCGCAGCGCTACCTGTACGCGTACGGGCTCACGCCGGAAGCGTTCGGGCAGGTCGCGGTCGTCGGCCGGCGCCATGCCGCGCGTAATCCGGCCGCGTACTTCTACGGGAGGCCGATCACCCTCGAAGACCACGCCGCGTCCCGCTGGATCGTCGAACCGCTGCGGCTGCTCGACTGCTGCCAGGAGACGGACGGTGGCCAGGCCCTCGTCGTCACCACGGCCGAACGGGCCCGCGACCTGCCGCACCCGCCCGCCGTGATCCGGGCCGCCGCGCAGGGCGCGGGCCGCGCCCAGGAGCAGATGACCAGCTACTACCGGGACGGCCTGACCGGGCTGCCCGAGTCGGCGGTCGTGGCGCGGCAGCTGTGGCGGACGAGCGGGCTGCGCCCGGCGGACATCGACGTCGGCATCCTCTACGACCACTTCACCCCGTTCGTACTGATGCAGCTGGAGGAGTTCGGGTTCTGCGGGCCGGGCGAGGCGGCCGATTTCGTCGCCGCGGGCGGGCTGCCGCTCAACACGCACGGCGGGCAGCTGGGCGAGGCGTATCTGCACGGTATGAACGGCATCGCCGAGGCGGTACGGCAGCTGCGCGGCACCTCCGTCAACCAGGTGCCGGGCGCGGCCCGCGTCCTGGTCACCGCCGGCACGGGCGTACCGACATCAGGGCTGGTGCTGGGCGCGGACGGCTGAGATCCGCCACCCGCCCCCACGGCACCGTGCGAAGCACCCACGGCACCGTGCGAAGCACCCACAGCACCGTCCCCGGACACCCACGGCACCGTCCCCGGACACCCACAGCACCGTCCCCGGACACCCACGACACCGTCCGAACACCCGCAGCACCGTCCCCGGCCACGCACCAGGCACCACGCACCACGCACCACGCACCAGGCACCCGTAAGGCTGAATGCGCGCCCCCGTTGGCGTGTCCGGCGGGCCGCTCCCCCCACCCGCACTTTGACTCCCGGTATGGGATCAACAAAACGGATCATCCGACGGAGTCTGCTGTTCCCCACCGTCCTGCTCACGGCCCTGCTCGGCCTGCTGGCCACTCTCCTCGCCCCGGCCGCCGGAGCCGAGCCCGAACGGTCCTGGCCGCGCGGCCCGAACGTCTTCCAGGGCTGGGCGTTCGACACCTGCAAGACGCCTCCCCTGAGCACCCTGCGAGCCTGGAAGGAGACCAAGTACCGGGGCATCGGGATCTACTTCGGCGGCCGCGGCCGTGCCTGCCCCACCCAGCCGAACCTCACCCCCGACTGGGTGCGCTCCGCCGACCGCGCGGGCTGGCGGATGCTGCCGCTGTACGTCGGCTCGCAGGCGCCGTGCGTCGTCAACAAGAACAAGCGCAAGGTCACCATCCGCGGCAATGCGGAACAGGTGGGCGCGAACGAGGGCCGGGACGCCGTGCAGCGCGCCAAGGCGCTGGGCATCGCGCCGGGCAGCGCGCTGTACCTCGACATGGAGGCGTACAGCCTGCGGAAAACGTCCTGCACCAGTAAGACGCTCAGCTACATCAGGGCCTGGAACCGCGAGACCCGCCGCATGGGCTACGTGCCCGGCTTCTACAGCAGCGCGGATTCCGGCGTACGGCACATGGAGCGCGCGCGGCAGGCGGGCGCCCGGGACCTGCCGTCGGTGATGTGGTTCGCGCGCTGGCACAGTAGGCCGAACCTGTACGGCGAGCCCGAGCTGTCCCGCCAGGCGTGGCGTCCGCACCTGCGTATCCACCAGTACGCGGGCAATGTGGCGGAATCGCACGGCGGGCGCCGGCTGATCATCGACCGCAACCGGGTGGACGCACCGGTCGCCGTGATCCAGTAGCCGGGCAGTCCGGCAGTCCGGCAGTCCGGCTGTCCGGCAGTCCAGTAGTCCGGCTGCCCAGCAGTCCAATAGCCCGGCAGTCCAGTAGCCCGGCATACCGGCCGGCCACGGGCGGGGCCCCGGCACACGGGGGCCGGGGCCCCGTCGAAAGTGGTCGAGTGGTCTGACCAAAGTGGGAACGGCACCCTGACGGGGGACGAGTGGCTGTCCGCCTTTAGGAGGTGGGGCCAGCACCACCTGTACAACTTGAGAGGGAGAGGGCTTCGGCACCTGGGGGCGATCCGTCGCGGCGTCTCGCGCTTCTAGCGTTGGAGCATGACCACGCCAGTGTGCACCAGCGCTTCCAGCGCCGCTGTGTTCCCGTCGTTCTCGTCGTACGTACGGGCCCGCGGGCCGGTGCTGCTGCGGACCGCCCGCTCGCTCACCGCCAACCCGAGCGACGCCGAGGACCTGCTGCAGACCGCGCTGGCCAAGACGTTCGTGGCGTGGGAGCGGATCGAGGACCACCGCGCGCTGGACGGCTATGTGCGCCGCGCCCTGCTGAACACCCGCACCTCGCAGTGGCGCAAGCGCAAGGTCGACGAGTTCGCCTGCGAGGAGATACCCGAGCCCGACCCGGTACCGGCCCCCGACCCGGCCGAGGCCCAGGTGCTGCGCGACGCGATGTGGCGGGCGGTGTTGCGGCTGCCGGCGCGGCAGCGGGCCATGGTGGTGCTGCGGTATTACGAGGATTTGAGCGAGGCGCAGACCGCGGAGGTGCTCGGGGTTTCCGTCGGTACGGTCAAGAGCGCCGTCTCCCGGGCCCTGGCCAAGCTCCGCGAGGACCCTGAGCTGGCGGTCGCGGCGTAACCGTAGCGGGCCGGCGGTTACGGCATACCGGCGGTTACGGCATCACCGCACGCCCCCGCAGCCGCCCCGCGCTCTACGCGCCCCGCACCCCTCACACCACCCGCACCGCATCCCCCTGCCGGATCCGCCCCGGCCGGACGACCTGGGCGTACACCCCCGCGCAGGGCTGCGGCCCCATGCCCTCCAGCGGCACCACCCGGTTGTGCCGCGCGGGTACGCGCAGCGCGTCCGGGTCGCGTGGCAGCCTGCCGTGTTCCAGCGTCGGTACGGCGCACCGCGGCGTGCGGGCCACGATGCGCAGGGTGAGCTCGTCGCCGATGCGCAGCTCGTGGCCGGGCCAGTCGTTCTCGACGAACCCGGCGGCCTCGGTACGGATGACGATGTTGGGGCGGTAGCGCTCGGCCTCGACGGTGGTGGCCCGCGGCCCCAGTTCGGTGATCCGGTCGAGGGTGGCGCGGGTGATCAGGTGCAGCGGCGCGTAGTCGAAGAAGGTGCCGGGCGGCGCCTGCGAGGCGATCTCCAGGGTCTCGTTCCCCACTTCGGCCGCTTCTCCGGCGGCCAGCACCTCTTCGGGCTGCGAGCGTTCCAGGGTGGCCTTCTCGGGCGGGGTGTCGGTCAGGGCGACGGGCTGCCCGAGGTGGGCGGAGAGGGTCTTGTCGACGTGCGCGTCGGTGGAGCGTACGGTCCGGCCGGAGGGGAGCGTGATCCGTACGGCGCCGCCGATGATCTCCGCCCGCAACTTCAGCAAGTCGCGCCACAACCGTGGATTCTTGGCGCTGGCGACCTGGCCGGTCGTCTCGTGCACCAGCGCCAGCGCGCGGTCCCCCGTCAGCCCGCGGGCGTCCGCCGCGATGTCCGGAACCTCCTCACCGAGCAGCGATTTCACCGGATAGCGCCACAGCGTGGTCACCGTTCCCACCATCGTCCCCATACCTCCAGGCTGCCACGACCGTAGTGTCCGAGACTCCTGATTTCTTGGTGCGCGGGTCACATACCGCGTGATAGGGGGACAGTGCGGCCGGGACTGCGCCGCCGGGGACTGTGAGTTGCGGGGCGCGCTGCACCCGGCGCGCACGGGTTACGGCGTGAGATCCCACCGCCGCCCGTCCGGAATGTGCCATACGTAATGCCGCCCGCTCGGCTCGCAGGCGTAACCGAACCGATCCTGCGCCGGACGGCCGTGCTCGTTCCACCACCGCCAGGCGGCTTCCACGGTCGCCCAGAGATCGCGAGCGCCGCCGTAGGTGACGGAGCCGGGGCGTTCCCCGGTGATCGGGGACCGGGCCCACGTCCCGTCGCGCTGGAGCTGGAGCGACAGGGTGCCGTCGGCGGCGCGGTGGTAGACGAGTTCGGCGTACGGCAGGTGGAAGGCCAGGAGCAGCCGGAAGGGGTAGTGGGTCCGCAGGTCGGCCGCGGTGACCGTGGTGGGACGGGTGGCGGCTTCCGGCGCGTACGGGGGCCGGCGCTCGCGGGGGTACGTGTGGGCGTCACCGCGGGCCGCCATGAAGCGGCCGGTGGTCCGGGTGAAGCGTCCGGAGGCGTGGTGGCCGTCGACGGTGACGCGGACGAGGCCGCCCTCGATGCCGAGGTCGAGGTCGGTCAGGATGGCCCCGCCGGTGCATGTCCCGTGGAGCCATGCGGCGGGGATGGACCGTACGGAACAGGTGGCGATGACGCGGTCGAAGCCGGGGCGGCCGGGGTGACCGGCGCGGCCGGGGTGTTCGGAGTGGGCGTACCGGGCGTCGTGAACGGTGAGGTGTGGAGCGTGGCCGAGGCTCGCCAGGCGGGTGCGGGCGGCCTCCGAGAGCGCGGGGGCGATGTCGCTGGAGTGGACGAGGCGGGAGCCGAGGCGGGTGCACAGGAGGGCGGTGAGGTATCCGGTTCCGGTGCCGATGTCCCAGACCCGGTGGCCGTCGCGGACGTCGAGCTCTTCCAGCATGCCGGCCACGAGGTGCGGCGCGGTGCCGGACGAGGTGGGCAGACCGGTCCAGGTACGGTCGCCGACCGGTTCGGCGGTGGCCGGGTCGAGGGCGGTGACGAGGGTGCGGTCGCTGTAGGCGGCGCTGAACCACGCGTCCCGGCCCTGGTCGGAGGCGTCCCGCAGGCGCCATGCGGTGATGCCGTTGTCCGTGGTCTCCTGCTCGTACCAGCGCGGTACGAAGACGTGGCGGGGCACGGCGGCGAAAACCCGCGCCCACTCGGGGCTACGGAGCGCGCCGCCCTCTTCGAGCGCGGTGACGAGTGCGGCCAGCCGGGGCCGTACGTCGTCGGTGAGGGATGCGTTCACGGCGCCGCTCCTTGCGGTTCGTCGGTGATGGACGTGCCGCCCACCGGTGCGCAAATGTCGCCGCAGCGTCTTTCTTCCCCTATGGGCCAGCCCCTTTATGGGCATGCGTAGACCTGCTGCGCTGAGGTAATTGATGGCCCCCTCCCCGTCATAATTTTAGGAGAAATCGACGGGGAGGGGATTCACGGAACCCTCATGCCGGTGGCTATGAGAGGTGCAGGCCACGGAAAGCGGCGTTGCGCGAATAAGGTAGCGCCGCGCGAAGTGTGGTCGCAACCATGTGACGTCACATAGCTGAGACGGCATATGCCACGGGCCCGCACCTGCCAGGTGCGGGCCCGTGGGGAAATCGAATGCGTTTGCCGAACTAGCGCAAGTGGTCGAATCCGCCGCCCTTGACGCCTGCGATGAGCGCTGCGAGTTTCTCGCGGGTCGTCGATATGACCGCGTCCGGATTGTCGCTCTCGCGGAGTTCGATGCTGCTGCCGTGCCTTCTCAGCTCAACGCAGTTCCCTTCCGGCTCCGAGTAAGAGGACTTCTGCCATATGGTCGGGTCCATCATTGCTGTTGCTCTCACATTTCCTTCGCGATGCTGTGCATGTGCTCTTTGGATTCGGAGGCGCTGAGGGAGGCGTGCCGAGTGGCTTCGAACACCGCGCGGTAGCTGGCGAGCTGAGCTCCGGCGTCCAGAAAAGCGGGACCGTAGGCGCTGTCGAGCTGGACGGTATCGAGCTGGGGAACCGGTCCGCCGGCATAGAGAACCGACTGCCCCCAGCCGATGAACTTCTCCGTCGAGAACGGAATCACGCGGACGGTCACGCTCGGCAGCTCGGTGGCTTCCAGCAGGTATTCCAGTTGGGCGCGCGCGGTGGCCAGGCCGCCGTACCTCATGCGCAAAGCCGCCTCGTGGATCACGGCCTCGAACGGCGTCGGTGTGCTTCGTTCAAGGATGGCCCGCCGCTTCATCCGGTGCTCGACCCGTGCTTCCAGCTCGCTCTCCGGGAGGGGCGGCAATGCGCCGCCGAAGATGGCTCGCGCGTATTCGGGCGTCTGCAAGATGCCGGGTACGGTCAGCGTTTGCAGCGACATGATGAAGCTGGCGTGGTGTTCCATCTCCGCGATGTCCAGGAAGCCTCGGGGGAGGATGCCGCGGTACTCGTCCCACCAGCCCTTGTGCCTGTCCTCGGCAATGTTGCACAGCGCGTCGATCAGGGCGGAATCACTGGCCGAGTAGAAAACGGCCAAGCGGCGCACGCGCTCCGCGCTGATACCCCACCGCCCCGATTCGAGGTGGCTGATCTGCGCTTGATTCCCGCCAAGCAGGGCCCCGGCCTCGCGCGCGGGCATCCCCGACGCCTCGCGCAGCTTCCGCAGTTCGGCTCCCAACCGTTGCTGTCGCGCGGTCGGGCTGCTTCGTGGTGGCATCGGCCCCTCTCCCGGTCGGCGTTACCCAGTGTGCCGGGCCACGGTCTCACGGGTCCACCCGTCAACGGCAGGGGGGCGTCTCATCCTTGTGCCGTCCCATGCTTGTGCCCTATCGTCCGTGGCGGCACCGCGCCGCACGCCGAAAAGCCGAAGTGCAGCCGCTCGCATGCGCCTTCGGGCGTGCGCTCCTGGGGAGTGGCCAGGGACACGGCAGTGCGTAACGCGCATCACCGCGTTGGGAGACGTAGCCATGACTCTCGCATCCCTGAAACGACCCCCCGCACTCCCCGAAGCGCACCCCCACTCGTTCCGGTTCGACCTGGTCAGCGGCGTGGCCGCGCCGGAGATCGCCCGGACCGTCGTAGCCGACCTGATGAACCTGACCGGCAACACCGAACTCGTCGACGACGCCCGGCTGTTGGTCAGCGAGCTGGTCACGAACGTACACCTGCACACTGACACGGCCGTCGTACGCCTCGACGTGGCCGTACACCTCGCGTCCGTACGCGTGGCCGTATGGGACGACGCCCCCGGCAGCCGCCTCCTGAGCCTGCCCGCCCTGCTCGATGACGGATCGGGGCGCGGCCTCCTCCTGGTCGAGGCCCTGGCGTCACGGTGGGGCGTCTACCGGCCCAACATCAACACCCGGCGGCGCAAGGGGGTGTGGTTCGCGCTCGACCGGGGCGGGAGCGGCGCTCCGTAACCCGGGCACGTCCGTGGGCAGGCAGCCGAAGTCAGTCGTCGTCGGCTCCTTCACCGGCTGTCTGCCAGGCGGACATGTCCATTTCCTCCTCGCGCGGCTCCCACCCGGGCGCTACACCTGGGGCGGGGCCGGCGACCACCCGCAGGTGGAACGGACGGTACTCGTCGTCCGGGTCGTCGACGGTGAAGCCGGCGGTCGTCAGGATTGCGGCCATCGCGTGCATCATCGCGGCCGATATCTGGCCGGGACGCCGCAGAACGGGATCGTCCATCAATCGGAGGCGGAGAGCGCGGACCGCGCACTCTCGCAGGCGCGGGCTGGCCTCCCAGTCCACATACACGCCACCGGCGGCGTCGGCCCCATCGTCGACTTCCACCTCGGCTCCACCGGCCAGGGCGTGATGCAAGCCGGGCGCAAGCACGGGGAGACCGGCGGCGGCCAGCTCATCGCGCACCTTCGCCGCCAGTGCCTCCAGGCGCGCGGACTCTTCCGCACTCACCTTCTCGAACATTCGCTCAATTTACGCACCCCGGGCCGCCGATGGGAATCACACGCCCTGCGGCGGCCGCCTACCTACGGCAGCCCGAAGAACGCCGAGTAGCCGTCCCAGTAGAGACCGGAATAGCCGTGCGTCACTTCGGCGAAGTCGCCGACCTCGGCCAGCTCGGGGGTCTCGTAGTCGGTCTCTTCCCAGTTCTCCTGCATGATCCGACCTCCGTCCGGAACGCGTACGTGCCAAGAGGCTTCCCGGGTACAGCGGGCGCGGTACCGACCCTTTGGGGTGATCGGGGGGTGCGTGGGGCGTACGGCCCAGCGTGAGTACGGCCTCCGCGCCCCCGGCCGACATGGCGAAGATGGCCTGATCGGAGTCGGCCCTACGGGGCTCCGCCCCCTTCCCGTACCGCTCACCGGCGGTGTCGCGGGGCCGCCCCGCACCGGGACAACGGCCGAATACGCACTGGCCGGGTAGTGACATACCGCGAGGAACACCAGCACAATCACCAGGAACTTACCCGCGCGTAACAGGCGCACCCTATGGGGAGGCTCCCGGTGCAGAGCACGATGCAAGACGTACCCCTGCTCGTTTCGAGGATCTTGACGCACGGTGCGACGATCCACGGAAAGGCCGAGGCGATCACCTGGACCGGTGAGGGCGAACCGCACCGCCGCAGCTACGCGGAGATCGGCGCCCGCTCCGCCCAGCTCGCCCACGCGCTCCGCGACGAGCTGGGCGTCCACGGCGACGAGCGGGTGGCCACTCTCATGTGGAACAACTCGGAGCATTTGGAGGCGTATCTCGCGATTCCCTCCATGGGTGCCGTACTCCACACGCTCAACCTCCGCCTGCCCGTCGAGCAGTTGGTGTGGATCGTCAACCACGCCGCCGACCGCGTCGTCCTCGTCAACGGCTCGCTGCTGCCGCTGCTGGCACCGCTGCTGCCGCACCTGCCGACCGTCGAGCACGTCGTCGTGGCGGGGCCCGGCGACCGCTCCGTACTGGACGGCGTACGGCCGCGCGTCCACGAGTACGAGGAGCTGATCGAGGGCCGTGCGCAGCACTTCGACTGGCCGGAGCTGGACGAGCGGCAGGCCGCCGCGCTCTGCTACACCTCCGGCACGACCGGCGACCCGAAGGGCGTCGCGTACAGCCACCGCTCCCTGTACCTGCACTCCATGCAGGTCAACAACGCGGAGGCGTTCGCGCTGGGCGGCCAGGACATCGCGCTGCCCGTAGTGCCGATGTTCCACGTCAACGCCTGGGGCCTGCCGCACGCCTCCTTCATGGCGGGCGCCTCGCTGCTGATGCCGGACCGCTTCCTCCAGCCCGCGCCGCTGGCCGAGATGATCGAGACCGTGCGGCCGACCATCGCCGCCGCCGTACCCACCATCTGGCAGGGTCTGCTCGGAGAGTTGGACGCCACGAAGCGGGACGTCACCTCGCTGCGCAGCGTCGTCATCGGCGGCTCCGCGTGTCCCCCCTCCCTGATGCGCGCTTTCGAGGAGCGGCACGGGCTGCGTGTGGTGCACGCCTGGGGCATGACCGAGACCTCGCCGCTCGGCACGGTCTCGCACCCGCCGGCCGGCGTCAGCGGCGATGAGGAGTGGGCCTACCGCGGCATGCAGGGCCGCTTCCCCGCCTCGGTGGAGGCCCGGCTCGTCGGCCCGGACGGGGCGCACCTGCCGTGGGACGGGGAGTCGGCGGGCGAGCTGGAGGTGCGCGGGCCGTGGATCGCGGGCGCGTACTACGGCGGTACGGAGGGCGCCGACCAGCGGCCCGGCGACAAGTTCAGCCCCGACGGCTGGCTGCGTACCGGCGACGTCGGCACGATCACGCCGGACGGCTATCTGACGCTGACCGACCGGGCCAAGGACGTGATCAAGTCCGGCGGCGAGTGGATCTCCTCCGTCGAGCTGGAGAACCACCTGATGGCCCACCCGGAGATCGCGGAGGCCGCGGTGGTGGCCGTACCGGACGACAAGTGGGGCGAGCGCCCGCTGGCCGCCGTGGTGCTGCGGGAGGGCGCGAACGCGGCCTTCGAGGAGCTGCGGGCCTTCCTCGGCGAGCGGGTGGCGCGCTGGCAGCTGCCGGAGCGGTGGACGGTGGTGGCGTCCGTACCGAAGACGAGCGTCGGCAAGTTCGACAAGAAGGTACTGCGCAAGCAGTACGCGGACGGGGAGTTGACAGTTACGCGGGTGGGGTGAGAGGAACTGACGTTTACGCGGGCGGTGGGGTGAGACGACGGCGTACCGGCTTTCGCAGGACCGGGCTCGGCGCCGTCCGGACGGGCTGTTCCGGACCCGGCTCCCGTGCCGGCTTCGCGTTGCGCAGCCGGATGCCGCTGAAGCCCAGCGTGCTGGTGATCACCCCGTCCCAGAAGCCCCACAGGTTGTCGAGCACCCGCAGCTGGATTCCGGCATCCCGGTGCAGCTTCAGCAGGTCTCCCACCGGCTCGGGCGGCCCCAGCGGTACGACGGGCTCTGTCGCCACGACCGCGCTCGGCACCGGATCGCCGAACGGGCGGAAGGCCGCGGCCGGAAGCCGGTAGGCGAACAGCTCGGTGGTACGCAGGCGGTCCAGCCAGTCGTACTCGATCGCGTGTACCCGCTCACCGCCACCCGGCCCGAGGATGCGGGCGCGGTCCGCCGCGGTCGTGCCCGGCACCGTCCAGGCCATGGCACGCGGGCACTGGCGCGGAAACCAGTAGTCCGGCGCCCGGCCGCCGTCGACGGCCCAGACGTACGCCTCGGACTGCCGCGCGGTCCGGGCGACGTGCGGCACGAACCGCGTGATCGTGGGGTCTTCGGAGAAGTGCAGGACTTCACCGGGGGCGGGGCGCATGCGGTGTTTCTAGTGGAGGGGGGCGGTGCGCCGCCACGGGATTTCCGATTTCGTGGGGGCGCGCCGCCTATGAGGTTCCCGGCGCGGGGGTGGCGCGCCGCCGCTCGGTGCGGGCCCGGTCGGTTCGTACCGCTCAGGCCGGGCCGTTTGGTACGTACCGCTCAGGGCGAGCTGCTTGGTACGTACCGCTCAGGCCGAGCCGCTTGGTACGTACCGCCTGGCCCGCCCCGCTTGTTTCGTACCGCTCAGTTCGTACCGATCTTCGCGAGCAGGTCCACGATCCGGGCCTGGACCTCCGCGCTCGTCGAGCGCTCGGCCAGGAAGAGGACGGTCTCGCCCGCCGCGAGGCGCGGGAGCTGGGCCGGGTCCAGGTCGGCCGAGGTGTAGACGACCAGCGGGGTGCGGTTGAGCAGGCCGTTCGAGCGCAGCCAGTCGACAATTCCGGCCCGGCGGCGGCGTACCTGCATCAGGTCCATCACCACCAGGTTCGGCCGCATCTGGGCCGCCAGGTTCACCGCGTCCGCGTCCGTCGCCGCCCGTGCGACCTGCATGCCGCGCCGCTCCAGCGAGGTGGTCAGCGCTCCGGCGACCGCGTCGTTCTCCTCGGTCAGCAGGACCCGCGGCGGGTGCTGCTCGCTGTCGCGCGGCGCGAGCGCCTTCAGGAGTACGGCCGGGTCGGCACCGTACGCGGCCTCCCGCGTCGCCTGGCCCAAACCGGCCGTCACCAGCACCGGAACCTCGGCCGCCACCGCCGCCGTACGCAGCGACTGCAGGGCGGTACGGGTGATCGGCCCGGTCAGCGGGTCGACGAACAGCGCCGCCGGGTATGCGGCGATCTGCGCGTCCACCTCCTCGCGGGAGTTGACGATGACCGGGCGGTAGCCGCGGTCGCTCAGCGCCTGCTGGGTGGAGACGTCCGGCGCCGGCCAGACCAGCAGCCGGCGCGGGTTGTCCAGCGGCTCCGGCGGCAACTCGTCGTCCATCGGCTGCGGTTGCGGCTCGGTGACCTCGACGGCGCCGTTCGGGCCGTCCAGCGGCTCCGGCCCCTCGCTGCCCTCGTCGGGCGCGGAGACGGCGAAGGCGCGGCCTTCGGAGGAGTTCAGCAGGTGCTGCTGCGATTGCTGCGGATTCTGCGAACGCTGCTGGGCCTGCTGCTGCGCCTGCGGCGCCGGGTGCGGCTGGGCCTGGCCCGGGGCGTGGGCGCCGGGCTGCGGGTGCGGCCGGGCCTCGGCGGCGTCGGCCCCGCCCTCCGCCTCCTGCGGCGGCTGGGCCAGCTTGCGGCGGCGCCCCGAGCCGGCCGCGGGGGCGCCGGGCGCGGCCGGACGCTGCTGGTCGGCGATCTGCTGCGAGAACGGCACGCCCTGCCCCAGCGTCCGCACATTGAACGCCCGCCCGTGCGAGTGGCCCGCGGCGGGACCGCCCGCCGCGTCGTCACCCTCGGCCCCCTCCGGGGAAGCGGGCGCGGGCATCGGCTGCTGGGGTGCGGCCGGGGCCGAGACGGGGCGCTGAGCCGCGCCGGGGGTGTCGGTGGGGCTGGGCTGTACGGGCTGTGCCGGTTGTCCTGGCTGTACTGGCTGACCGGGCCGGGCCTGCGGCTTCCCCGGCTGGCCGGGCTGGCCGGGCTGTCCGAGCTGGCCCGGCTGCCCAGGCTGCTCCGTTTGCCCGGCCTGTCCAGGAATCTGCTGGGCAGGGCCTTGCACCGGCTGACCCGGGCCCTGAATCTGCTGCCCCGGACCCTGAGCCTGCTGTCCCGGACCCTGCTGCACCTGTCCCAGGTCCTGTCCCAGGCCCTGTCCCAGATCCTGCCCAAGGTCCGGTCCCAGGCCCCGCCCCTGACCGTGCTCCCCCGCCTCGGCCTTCGCCTCGGCCTCCGCCTCGACCTCCGCCGGGCTGGGGCGTCCACGCCGTCGGCCGGTGGGCGCGGGCCGGCCCTCCCCGGCCGCCGGAGCGCCTACGGGGCCGGTCACCGGCCCGTCCGCCAGGGGGTGCGCGACCAGGCCCTCAGGGCCCGCGACGAACGTGCCCGTCGACTCCGAATCGGCCATCGCGGCAGCCGCCCGCTCCTCGGCGGCAGCCCGCCGCGCACGGCGTCGCCCGGTCGGCTCGGTGCCCCAATCGCCCTCGGGCACACCCGAGTCGGTCATGACCCCGGCCTGCTCGCCGACGGCCTCCGGGGCGGCCGTACGAGCGCGGCGGCGGCCCGTACCCGGGCTCGCTTCCGTACTCGTAGCTGTACCTGTGTCTGTACCCGTACCTGTACCCGTGCTGCCACTGCCCTGCGGTCCTGCGGCCTGGCCGGGCAGGACCGGCAGCGAGGGCAGGGGGGACTGCGGAAGCTGGTCGGCGGCGGCGGGCGGCAGCGCGAACGCCGAGTTCTGGTTACGGGCCGCGGCCTGCGGGGCCTGCGGCTGGTTCGGGATCGGCCGCTCGGCCGTGTCGGCCAGCGCTCTGCGCGCCCGGCGCCCGGTCGGCTGGGCCTGGCCGCCCTGGGCCGCCTGGCCCGGTCCCTGCGGGCTCCCCGCGACCGCCGGGAGCGCGGTCCGCGCGGCGTCCTCCGGCGCGTCCTGAGCCCGGCGCCGACCGCCCGGCGGTACGACCTCGGCCCCGGCCATGCCCTGAGGCATCCCGGCCATGCCCTGCGGCATCCCGGGCACGCCCGACTGAGCGCCCGTACGTCCGTCGCCGCGGACGCCCGTACCGTCGCCACCGGGCACCGGCCCCTGCGGCCCGGCCGCGTCGGCCCCGCTGCGCGCGCGGGGCACCGGGCCGTTTCCGCTGCCCTGACCGCTCCCTGCCGCCGCCGTGCCCCCGCCCGGCTGCTGCTGTACGCGCACGTCACCGTGCTGCTGCTGTGCAGGTACATCGCCGTGCTGCTGCTGTACGGGTACGTCGCCGCGCCGTGCACGCCGCCGCCCAGTGGGCGTGTCCTCGCCCTCGCTGTCCGTACGGCCCGTACCGGCACCCGGCGCGGCAGAACCGCTACCGGGCCCGCTCACCGGCCGCAGCCCAGCAGCAGCCCCGCCGGCCGCCGCACTCGCGCCGCCGGGCGCCGCCTGCGTCTTCTCCCCCTGCTGCTGCGTGCCCCGCGCCCGCTCCGCGGGCACCGGCATCACGGTCGTCTCATTGCCGGTGGCCTCGCGCGCGCCCGCGCCGGACACCGGCGCGCCACTGGCCGACACCGGCACTTCCAGTACGTACGCGCTGCCGCCCGCACCCGGCACCTTGTGGGTCTGCAGGACGCCGCCGTGCTGCCGGACGATGCCGCGCACGATCGGCGCGTGGACCGGGTTGCCGCCGCCGTACGGGCCGCGCACCTCGATCCGTACGACCTCACCGCGCTGCGCGGCCGCCACCACGATCGTCGAGTCCCCGGAAGCGGCCTCGGAGCCGTCGCCACCGGCCTTGCCCGTGGCGTCCACGCCCGCGACATCCGCGATCAGGTGGGAGAGCGCCTGCGCGAGCCGGGTCGAGTCCACCTCGGCGTCGATCGGCGGCGCGTGCACCGCGAACTGGGCGCGGCCGGGACCGATCAGCTCGATCGCGCCCTCGACACCGGCCGCCACGACCGCGTCGAGCGAGACCTTGTCCCGCTCCAGGCGCTCACCGCCCGCGTCCAGCCGCTGGTAGCTCAGCACGTTGTCGACCAGCGTCGTCATCCGCGCGTACCCGGCGGCGAGGTGGTGCAGGATCTGGTTCGCCTCCGGCCACAGCTGGCCGGCCGGGTCGGACGCCAGCGTGCCCAGCTCCGCCTTCAGCTCCTCCAGCGGGCCGCGCAGCGACTGGTCCAGTACGGCGATCAGCTGCGCATGGCGCGCCGCCAGCGCATCGAACGGGCGCCGGTCGGTGAATGTCATCACCGCGCCCACCAGCTGGTCGCCGTCGCGCACCGGCGCGGTCGTCAGGTCCACCGGCACCGACCGGCCGTCCTTGGCCCACAGCGCCTGCCCCCGCACCCGGTGCTTGCGCCCGGAACGCAGGGAGTCGGCGAGCGGCGTCTCCTCCCAGGGCAGCGGCGTGCCGTCGGCCCGCGAGTGGTGGATGAGCGGGTGCAGCTCCTTGCCGCCCAGCTCGCTCGCCCGGTAGCCGAGGATCTGCGCGGCGGACGGGTTGACGAGGACGACCTTGCCCTCGGAGTCGACGCCGACCACGCCCTCGGCCGCCGCGCGCAGGATCATCTCGGTCTGCCGCTGCTGGCGGGCCAGCTCGGTCTCGGTGTCGAGCGTGCCGGTCAGGTCCCGTACGACGAGCATCAGCAGCTCGTCGCCGGTGTAGCCGTTGCGGTGATCGGCGTAGGCGGCCTCGAAGGCGGACTCGTACGGCGTACGGCCGTCCTCCAGGTTCGCGCTCGTCACCTCGACCAGCAGCTCGCTGCCGTCGGTGCGCCGGGCGACCATCCGGGTGGGCTTCGTACGCGGGCCCTCGTCCTCCTCGTCCCGGCGCCGCATGGAGCCGGGAATGCGCTTGGAGTCGAAGGTCGGCAGCAGATCGAGCAGGCCCCGGCCCACCAGAGCGGTACCCGGGGCCTCGAAGGTCTCCAGGGCGATGGCGTTCGCGTTGACGACCGTGCCGTTGCAGTTGACCAGCAGCAACGCGTCCGGCAAGGCGTCGAGTATGGCTGCGAGGCGAGCAGCGCCTCGGGATGGCCTGCTGCTCACGACGACGCTTCCTCCCTGCAGTTACCGCACCTTGCCGAGCTCGCCGTCACATCCGTGGCGGGTCACTGGAAGGGAGTCTACGGGCAGCGGCTGAGGACGCGGAGACGGATGACGAGGAGGTAGTGCCACGGGATTGTGCGACTCGTCGCACGCCCGACATGTGCCCCGCGTCCTGAACTGGCCCGCTTCTCCGTCACGAAGTGACCGCGGGCAGCACCGGTACGAACCGGTCCCAGCGGCCGATCTCACACCCGTCGGTGCGCTTGAACTGGGCGTTCACCGGGCGCCCCGCCCACGTACCGGTGACCCGCGCGGTGATGGGCCCGCCGTACTGCATCGTGCACTTGCTCCCCTTCGGCACGCCCGCGAACGCGTCCTTGCCCCAACGGGTCAGGCTGTCGAGCTTGTCGCAGGCACCGCGCGCGTCGGTGTGGGTGCCGCGGGCCGGGTGGCAGTACAGCTCGTACGTACCGTCCTTGGCCGCCTTGCCGGAGCCGCTGACGGTGACCGTGAGGTGGTCGGAGGGGCGGGGCAGCAGCGGGATCGGGGCCGTGACGGAGGGGGAGCCGACGGCGAGATCGGCGGGGGCGGTGGTGGTGGCCAGGGTGGCTGGGGTGGCCGGGGTGGCAGCGGCGACCGGGCCGGTCAGGGCGAGGGCTGCGGTGGCGGTGATGGCAGCCGTGGCGAAGCGGGACAGCCGGGGGTGCTGCATCGCGGACTCCTGGGGGGTGTGGGGACAGGTCCGGGGGCGGTACGGAAGCGTTTCCGCCGGGAGCCGTCCCGTCCCCGCAGCGTCTAACGCGGTCCTGGGCGCTACGTTGCGCGGCACCGCCCGCACGGCCGGATGTTTGAGAGCCGTTCGATTCGACGCGGGGGGGGGCGCCTCGTCGCGCGGCGAGGCAGGGGCGCGCTCTCGTCCCCGAGACGCCGGTCCGGGCACGATGCGCCCGAACCCGCTCCGAACCGCCCCGAGCCGCTTCCGAACCACCCCTGAAGACCTTTGCCGGGTGGCCCGTGGGACGAGTACCGTAGGGGTCGATTGGTGACAGCACACGGTGCTGTGCCATCATCTGGTCACGCCACATCGCGCTCACGCGCGATCGAGGTGTGTGGAGGCGTCGCCTAGTCCGGTCTATGGCGCCGCACTGCTAATGCGGTTTGGGTTTTAAAGCCCATCGAGGGTTCAAATCCCTCCGCCTCCGCTCCTTTTCGTTCAGGCCCCGGTCATCACGACCGGGGCCCGAACGCTTTCCCGCCCGTACGGCGCACGGAATCCGCCGTAGGCGTCCCACGAAATCCGCCGTACGCACCCGACGGCCGCAGCCCCTCCGCACCGCACCTGACCGGAACACCACAGGCGCCCGCACCGGTATCCCCGCCACCCTGGTGCCATGACGAGCAACCGCGACCAGATGCCTTCCGATCCGGGCCGGTCTCCCGCCTCGGGCCAGTCTCCCGATCCGGGCCGGCCTCCCGCCCCGGACCGGTCTCCTGCCCCACCCCGCCAAGATCCGGCCCCCAGCCCCACCGCCTCAGGCCCCACCGCCCCGGACCCCACCCC
>NZ_LGCW01000051.1:0-18024 GCF_001279365.1 Streptomyces sp. NRRL F-5755
CGGCGTCGAGGCCGCGCCCGGCGTCAAGGGCGTCCAGAACAAGAAGGTCAACTTCCAGATCGGCCGTTCCCAGGTCAGCACGGTGGACGCCAAGACCCATCAGATGACGGTGGTCCGCGACGGCAAGACCATCCGCACGATCCCGATCTCGGCGGGCAGCAAGGACCACCCGACGTACAACGGCAAGATGGTCGTCTCGGAGAAGTACCAGCAGACCCGCATGGACGGCTCCACGGTCGGCTTCACGAACAACGACGGCAAGGGCGAGTACGACATCCCCGACGTGCCGCACGCCATGCGCCTGTCCAGCTCCGGCACGTTCCTGCACGGCAACTACTGGGGCAAGGGCATCTTCGGCAACGCCAACACCAGCCACGGCTGCATCGGCCTGGAGGACGTCAAGGGCGCCGGCGACCCGGGCACGGACGGCGCCTGGTTCTACCAGAACTCGCTGATCGGCGACGTCGTCCAGATGGTCAACTCCCCGGACAAGACGATCAAGCCAGACAACGGCCTCAACGGCTGGAACATGGACTGGAACGAGTGGGTCGCGGGCAGCGCCGTGAAGTAGCGCGCACCCTTCCCCTCCGAGGGCGGGCCCCCGCCGGTGCATAGGCGGGGGCCCGCCCTCCGTATCGTGACCATGTGAGCAAGCGCAAGGACGGACAGCGGCAGCAGGACCGGGCCGCGGCCCGTGAACTGGTCGGCACGGTGCTCGGCACCGTCCGGTACGCCGACGACGGGCCGCCCGCCGCAGACGCCCTGGAGGCCGGAGCCTCGATGCTGGCGGCCGCCCCCGTGGGCCCGGAGGCCGTCGGCGCCGCGCTGCTGGCGGCGGCGGAGGACGCCGTACGCCGCTGCTGGCAGGGCGGCTGGCAGCCCGCCGACCTGGAGCGGATCGTACGAAGGGAGACGGGCGGCGGCCCCCGTACGGCAGTCGTCGTGGACGCGATGGCCGCCGAGGCGCAGCGCGCGGGCCGGGCGGCGGAGCGCGCCCGCGGCCCCCGCTGGGCGGCCCAGCTACGCGACCTCGAAGCCCACGTCTGGTGGGCGCCGGACCCCGGCTACCTGGAAGAGCTGGCGCGCCGCCGCCGCAGCTCGCGCTTCGAGACGGCATACGACGTACTGGCAGCGCTGCGCGTCCTGGCGCGCCTGCCCCGCATCACCCCTCTGCCGGCCGCTCGGCCCGTACGCGCAGGCACCCCCACCGAGCCGCGACTCCTCGGCCGTATCCGCGGCCTGCTCGCCAAGGCCGAGGCCACGGACTACCCGGAGGAGGCGGAGGCCCTGTCGGCCAAGGCCCAGGAGCTGATGGCGCGGCACAGCATCGACGAGGCGCTGCTCGACCACGCCGGAGCCGACGCGGGCCCCGGCACCGGCCGGGCCACCGCCCCCGCCGCCATCCGCATCGGCATCGAGGGCCCGTACGAGCAGGCGAAGGCGCTGCTGCTCGACGCGGTCGCCGCCGCCAACCGCTGCCAGGCCGTCTGGTCCGGCGACGTGGGCTTCTCCACCCTCATCGGCTTCGAAGCCGACCTGGAGGCCGCGGAACTCCTCTACACGTCACTGCTCCTCCAGGCCACCACCGCCATGCACCGCGCAGGCGACGCCCACCACAGCCACGGCCGCTCCCGCCGCACCCGCGACTTCCGCCAGACGTTCCTCGTCGCCTACGCCGACCGCATCCGCACCCGCCTGACGGCAGCCACGGACGAGGCCACCACCGAGGCCGCGACCACCACCCCGGCCCTCCTCCCGGTCCTGGCCGCCCGCGAGGTGGCAGTAGCCGAAACCACCGACAACCTCTTCCCCGACACCGCCGCCATCCGCATGCGCGGCGTACGCGATGCCGCCGGGTGGGAACAGGGCCGGGCAGCGGCGGACCAGGCGCGCCTGGGGAGGCGGGGAGAGGGGTAGACCTTCCCCGCGCCCCGCTACAGCCCCAACACCCCCCCGCCATAGGGGCAACAACAAACGCTTCTCACAAGCCACTTAAGGTCAATGAACGACAACCCCGGGCACAAGCGCCACAAGCCCGGAAACAAAGCTCCCCACACCGGCCAGCGTGACGACCGTCGCCTTGCCGTCCGAGAACAGACCGGCACAGAAGGCGCGCACCTGCCGCCGGACGATCAGCATCTTCAGCTTCTGCCAGCGATGTTGACGGATATGGCAGCCCAGCAGCAGCCCCGAGGCATTGTTACGGCAGCCGCCCACCCGCCCTCGTACGGGAGCGCCGCATGACACCGGCGCCTGGAAGAAGCTCCAGAGAACCACAAGGGCGGACAGCGTGATCACGACGGCCGGCCCCGCAGCGGAATTGCCCCACGCCGCAACCAGCAAGGCGCCGGCCAGAACCCCCCACCATCGCCCCAACCCGCCCAGCCGACCGCTGCGTCCCCCCGAAGTTGTCATGGATCAAATGGTGGCGGGCCAGGGGCGCGGTGAGGCTGTGGAAAGGCTTTCCGTCTGAAAGTGAGATGTGGTGCATGGCGGGGGAGGGGGCGTAATACCCCGCCGGATTCTTGTCCAGGTACTGCTGGTGTCTGAAGTTGCCCGCACGGTTGCCGCGGATGCCTGGAGCTATACGGTCCGTTTCCGCGGAGGGGCAGCCAGGCCAAGCCGTTTCTCATTCGTCCGGCAGGGATCGGCCGAGTAGATCCCGGGCCGGGCGCATCCTGCGCACCTCTGCTCCTTGGGGGCGGTGGTGCGACTGCCAGGTGAAGACGAAGTGGTTGGCGGCGCGATCGAATGAGGTGCCGAAGGCAACCGGGGGGATGCTGAACTCCTCCTGGGACCACTCGATGATTGCTGCGGCAAGTGCCGCCGCCTGGAAGTCGGCTTCGGCGAACAACACGCGGTGCACCGTGACCAGCGTGTGCCGGTCCGGAAGCCGGGCCGCCTCGATTGCCTCTGCTGCCAGGCCCAATCCGTGCCGCAGCCAGCCTGCCTCGTCTGGGGTGAGGCGCAGCCCTGAGCGGTCGGTGGGGGGATGGTCGAGGACAGGAGTGGTGTCCAGCCAGACCCGGTCACTGACCTGCCGGGCGCTGCAAGGAGGGGCCGCCACCGAGGCCGAGTCTGCTGTGAGGTCGATGGCCACACCCCAGGTAGGGCCGAGCACTCGGTAGGCGTACGTCCGCATCAGCCGTCGGTGGGAGCCACCCCCACCGGACAAGAAACCCCCGTCCCCCCAATCCCGCAGTACCCCGCCGGATTCTTGTCCAGGTACTGCTGGTGGTACCCCTCAGCCGCATAAAACGGCCGCTCGGGGCCGGCCGGCAGGATTTCGGTGGTGATGGTGCCGTAGCCGGAGGAGGTCAGGACGGACTGGTAGGCGGTGCGGGAAGCTTCGGCTGTTTGTTGGTCGGTGGGGGAGTGGGTGTAGATGGCGGAGCGGTACTGGGTGCCGGTGTCGTTGCCCTGGCGGAAGCCCTGGGTGGGGTCGTGGGATTCCCAGAAGAGCTTCAGGAGGGCTTCGTAGGAGGTCTTGGCGGGGTCGTAGACGACGCGGACCGCTTCGGTGTGGCCGGTGAGGCCGCTGCACACCTCTTCGTAGGTGGGGTTCGGGGTGTGGCCGCCCTGGTAGCCGACGAGGGTCGTCCAGACGCCTTCGGCCTGCCAGAACTTGCGCTCGGCGCCCCAGAAGCAGCCCAGGCCGAAGTCGGCGACGCACAGGTGCTCGGGGTACGGGCCGAGCAGCGGGGTGCCGAGGACCGTGTGGCGGTCGGGGACGGTGAAGGCGGGTTCGGGGCGGCCCTTCAGGGCCTCGTCGGGGGAGGGGAGGGCGTTCTTGAAGCGGTTGAAGAGCATGGCGTCGGGCTCCAATGGCAGGAGGACGGGAAACCGTACGGGGAAGGGGATGACGGCCGACGGGTTCAACGCGGGGCGGGCGCGGAAGCATTCCGTTCCGGGCCGGCCCGGGGCTGCGCCGACTTGGCCGGCCTGGTGCTCTGCCGACTCGGGCTGGTTCCGGTGCTCTCCCGACTCGGCTGGTTCCGGCGCCCTGCCGACTCGGGCTGGTTCCGCCGCCCTGCCGGCTACGACCGCGGCCGGAAGTCCGCCGGCGTCCCCCCGCCCCGCTCCCAGCCCGCCACGGCCTGGGCCCGGTACGCGGCGTACTCGGCGGCGGGGCTGGGGCCGTACGACCACGGGACCGCGCCGACGTGGCCGTCCACCAGGCTCAGCTGTTCCAGGGCTTCCTCGTAGCGCTCGGCGTGGACCAGGAACCAGATGAGCAGGTGCCGGACGTGCGGGGCCATGGGGTGGTCGGCGGGGGCCTCGCGGAGGGCGAAGTGGGCGCCCTCTATGGCGCGTTCGACGACGGCGCTCTGAAAGAGGCCGCGCACCATGTTGGCCTCGGGCAGGTGGTCGTGGACGGCGAAGAGCGGGAGGGCGGGCAGCAGGCTCTTGGCGGGGGCGGCCGCGGCGGCGGCCTCGGTGAAGGCGGCGGCCTCCTCCTTGGAGCCGTGCCACTTCTGCGACCAGTAGGGCAGCGCGGCGAGATGGGCGCCCATGTGGTGCGGGGCGCGCTGGGTGACCTTCGACCACAGCGCGTCGTAGTCGGCGCGGCGCTCGCCGAGGCCGCGGGCGACGGCCAGCTCGGTGATGTACGGGATGGGGCTGCCGGGGGCCAGCAGGGCCGCTTCGTGGCAGACCGTGCGGGCCTCTTCCAGGATCATGCGGAAGTCCTGCGAGCCGGGGTCGCGCAGCGCCTGGAGGACCAGGAACTGTGCGTGGGTCTGCGCGCCGCCCGGGTCCTTGGGCGCCTCCGAGCGCCACGTACGCAGCCAGATGCCGCCCTGCCCCGGCCGTTCCGCCAGCTCGAACGCCGCGGCCCCGGCGAGCGTCTGCACCCGCTGCCAGCGCCGCTCCCAGTCCTCTCCGGTCGCGCTCAGCAGCTGCGCGGCCGGGCGCCAGTCGTGCGCGCGGCGGATCTCGTCGAGGGCGTCCTCCAGCTCCGGGTCGGGTCCGGGCAGCCGTACGTCCAGCTGCTGGGCCGGTACGAAGCCGTAGCCCGCCATGGGGTCGGCGGCCACCGCCATGCCCTGCTGGGCCTGCTGCGCGGCCTGCCTGCGCCGCAGCCACGGCAGCAGGACGAGGCCGCCGAGGGCGGCAGCGGCGAAGAGAACCAGCAGAGCGTCCATGTGGTCAGTCTCGGATTCCGGTCTTGGAGGTGGGGAGGCAGGGAGGGAACACCGGGGCGTACGGCCGCGGTGCGGATCGGCGGGTATGTGTCTTGTATGTATCCACTATCCAGCGAAGCAGAAAGTTCCGAAAAGTTCGCGGGTGTGGACGACTACCCTCGGCAGATATGAGCGATCAGCGCGAGCAGCGCCCCCAGAATTTCGAGACCCTTGCCATCCACGCAGGTCAGGAGCCCGACGAGGCGACCGGCGCGGTGGTACCGCCCATCTACCAGGTGTCCACCTACAAGCAGGACGGCGTGGGCGGGCTGCGCGGCGGCTACGAGTACAGCCGCAGCGCCAACCCGACCCGTACCGCCTTGGAGGAGAACCTCGCCGCCCTCGACGGCGGCCGCCGCGGCCTGGCCTTCGCCTCCGGGCTGGCGGCCGAGGACACCCTGCTGCGCACCCTGCTGGTGCCCGGCGACCACGTGGTCATCCCCAATGACGCGTACGGCGGCACGTTCCGCCTGATCTCCAAGGTCGTCGAGCGGTGGGGTGTGGAGTGGTCGGTCGCCGACACCTCCGACCCCCAGGCCGTACGGGAGGCCCTGCGGCCCCGTACGAAGGCGATCTGGGTGGAGACGCCCAGCAACCCGCTCCTCGGCATCACGGACATCCCCGCGCTCGCGGCCGTCGCGCGCGACGCCGGGGTGCGCCTGGTCGTGGACAACACCTTCGCCAGCCCCTACCTCCAGCAGCCGCTGGCCCTCGGCGCGGACGTGGTGGTCTACTCCACGACCAAGTACATGGGCGGCCACTCGGACGTGGTCGGCGGCGCCCTCGTCGTCGACGACGCCGAGCTGGGCGACGAACTGGCCTACCACCAGAACGCGATGGGCGCGGTCGCCGGGCCGTTCGACTCGTGGCTGGTGATGCGCGGCCTGAAGACGCTGGCCGTACGGATGGACCGGCACAGCGCCAACGCGGCCCGCATCGCCGACCTGCTCGCCGCGCACGACAAGGTGACCCAGGTCTACTACCCGGGCCTCAAGGAGCACCCCGGCCACGAGACGGCCGCCAAGCAGATGCGTTCCTTCGGCGGCATGGTCTCCTTCCGTGTCGCGGGCGGCGAGCAGGCCGCGGTGGAGGTGTGCAACCGCGCCCGGCTGTTCACCCTCGGTGAGTCGCTCGGCGGCGTCGAGTCGCTGATCGAGCACCCGGGCAAGATGACGCACGCCTCGACGGCGGGCTCGCTGCTGGAGGTCCCCAACGACCTCGTACGGCTCTCGGTCGGCATCGAGTCGATCGACGACCTGGTGGCGGACCTCACCCAGGCGCTGGGATAGGGCGTACCTTCCGGGGCCGCCGCGGGCCCGGGGCGACGCGGCCGCCGCGCGCGGACGGCGGACCGGTGGAGCCCGGCTCACCACCCTTCCAGCGGAGGGGTGGTGTGCGCCGGCGGCGGCAGCCACGGCTGGTCGACCACCGCCCACACCAGCAGTACGGCCAGCGCCGCCAGGGCCAGCAGCCACAGCGCATGGCGGGCCAGCCGCCGGTGCGCCAGCAGCCGCCGGCCACTCTCGGCCGCGCGCAGCGCCAGGTCGGGCGGTACCGGCGGATGCGGCCCGTCCAGCATCCGCCGCACCTCGGCCTCCTTGCGGTCGGGGAGGGTCATGGCGCTGCGGCTTCCGTGCGCCGGGGGGCCGGGGAGTCTGGTATGTGCGTCGAGTCCGGTACGTCCCGTACAGAACGCGACCCCTCGCCGCCCAGAGATACGGACCGCCCCGCACGCGGCGTGCTCCGCATATGCCCCACCGCCCGCAGGCACAGCGCGTGGACGCGCTCAGCGGGCAGCCCCAACTGCGCCGCGGTCTGCTCCTCGGCCACGCCCTCGTAGAGCCGCAGTACGAGCACCAGCCGCTCCTGCGGGGACAGCCGCTCCAGCAGGCCGCCGGGCGGCGGGGGCGTGCCGGGCCGCAGAGCGCGGGGGAGGCGCGCCCGCCAGGCGGAGTGCGCGTAGTGGGCGGCCATCTCCTGGCGCGCGCGGTCGTACGGGTCCTCGCCGCGCAGCCGGTCCCAGGCGGCGTACGTACGGGCCAGGGCCAGCGTGAGCAAGCGCTCGGCGGCGGGCGCCGGTTGCCCTTCGGGCTCGGCGGTCAGCAGCGTGGCGGCGCGCAGCAGACGTCCGGCCGCGCCCGCGACGAACGCCTCGAACTCCCGGGCACGACGGCGTTCCTGTGCTGCCCGCCGCTCTCGCACAGCTACATGGCACGGCAGGCCCGGCACCGGGTCAAGAGGCGGCCGGGAAAAACCGGGGCCCCAAGGAGGCGCCCCGCCGGAAGGCGGGCGGGGGAGTGCGCCGTGCCGGCGCCCGCTCGCCCCGCTCAGGAATTGGACGGCACCGCCGGCAGCGTCGCCGTGACCGTGGACAGCGAGGCGTTGAAGCGCGTCAGCAGGGTGCAGAACGCGTCCCGCTCCTCCTCCGTCCACTCCTCCGTGACCAGCGCCATCAGGGCGCGGCGGGAGGCGCGTACCTCTTCGAGGCGGGACCGGCCGCGCTCGGAGAGCTGGAGCACGACCGCGCGCCCGTCCTCCGGGTGCGAGGCGCGGTTGACCAGGCCGGAGTCGACCAGCGGGGCGACCTGCCGGGTGACGGTGGAGGAGTCGATGCCCATGCCGGCGGCCAGCGCCTTGACACCCATCGGGCCCTCTTTGTCCAGGCGGTTGAGGAGCAGGTAGGCGGCACGGTCCATGGAATTGCGCGCCTGGCCGACGCCGCCGAGCCGGCTCTGTTCGGCGCGGCGGGCGAAAACGGCGACTTGGTGTTGCAGCGCGTCGAGAAGAGCGGTGTCGGTGTGGGTCGTCATGTCCGAAGAGGTGGGCATGGCCGGGAGCTCGCTTCATGGGATGCGTACGGATTGGGGGACAGAGTACGCGGCCCGGACGCGGACCGTACCGGCGCTGTCGAAAGACGTGCCACCGTGGCACCGGTCCGGCGGCCGGACGGACCCGTCGCGTGCCGAACTGTAAGACTGGGCTGCATGGCCGATCACACGCCGCACGAGTCCACTCCTGCCCCCGGTTCCCCTTCGGATTCCGCTTCCGGTTCTGTGGCCGGTCCGGCACCCGGGCCGACATCAGGCCCGGCAGGTGCGGCGGCGTCCGGTGCGGACCGGTCTCCGGAGCCGGGTTCCGGTTCCGCCTCCGTTTCGGGGCCTGGCACGGGCGGGGTGGCCGCCGCCTCCGCCGCGCTCACCGTCGAGGACGTACGGGAGGCGCAGAAGATCCTGTCCGGCGTCTCCCGGTCCACCGCCTTGGAGGGGAGCCGGCACCTGTCCGCTTTGGTGGGGGCGCCGGTGCATCTGAAGTGCGAGAACCTGCAGCGCACCGGCTCGTTCAAAATACGTGGCGCGTACGTGCGGATCGCGGGCCTGTCGCCGCGGGAGCGGGCGGCCGGTGTGGTCGCCGCCAGCGCCGGCAACCACGCGCAGGGCGTCGCGCTGGCGGCCTCCCTGCTGGGCGTGCGCTCGACGGTGTTCATGCCGGTCGGCGCCCCGCTGCCGAAGGTCGCGGCGACCCGCGAGTACGGCGCCGAGGTGCGGCTGCAGGGCCATGTCGTGGACGAGACGCTGGCCGCCGCGCAGGAGTACGCGCGCAAGAGCGGCGCGGTCTTCATCCACCCCTTCGACCACCGGGACATCATCGCGGGCCAGGGCACGGTCGGCCTGGAGATTCTCGAACAGTGCCCGGAGGTGCGCACGATCGTCGTGGGCATCGGCGGCGGCGGGCTGGCGGCGGGTGTCGCGCTGGCGGTCAAGGCGGTACGGCCGGATGTGAAGATCATCGGGGTGCAGGCGGAGGGCGCCGCGGCCTATCCGCCCTCGCTGGCGGCCGGGCGGCCGGTCTCGATCGAGGCGCCGACGACGATGGCGGACGGCATCAAGGTGGGGCGGCCGGGCGACGTACCGTTCAAAATCATTGGCGATCTCGTCGACGAGGTCCGTACCGTCACCGAGGACGAGCTCTCCAGCGCCCTGCTGCTCTGCCTGGAGCGCGCGAAGCTGGTCGTGGAGCCGGCCGGGGCGAGTCCGGTGGCGGCGCTGCTGTCGCGGCCCGGGGCCTTCGAGGGGCCGGTGGTCGCGGTGCTGTCGGGGGGAAACGTTGATCCGCTGCTGATGCAGCGCACCCTGCGGCACGGCATGGCCGCCGCGGGACGCTACCTGTCCCTGCGCCTGCGGCTCACCGACCGGCCGGGCGCCCTGGCGACGCTGCTGGCGGTGCTGTCGGAGGTCGACGCCAACGTCCTCGACGTGAGCCACGTACGGACCGATCCGCGCCTCGGACTCACGGAAGCGGAGGTGGAACTGCACCTGGAGACCAAGGGCCCGGAACACTGCACCGAGGTCGGCACGGCCCTGCGGGAGGCGGGTTACACCGTCATGGGCTGAGGCCTGTGGCGGCCGGGCGGTGTTGCCGCCGGCGTTGATCGATCCGCCGAAAACATAACTGAACAGCACCACGAACATGATCGGCTGGATCAACCCGAAGATGACCATCTCCGGGATGCGCAGCATGCGTATCAGGTTGCGTTGAGCGACGGTCAGGGAGTCCCGCATGGACTGGCTGATCACGCGGTGCCGCTTCGGCACCCCGACGCGCCGGGCCGCGATGTGGGGCCGGGGAGATCGCGCGGCTCACGCTGCCCCGGGTGCGCAAACGCCTTCTGGCGTATATCGCGATGTATCGCGTGTGCGCTATGGTTCGGGTCGACGGGGTCGCGCCGCCCTGCGCTGGGCGCACCCCCGTTGCCGGACATGTGCCCATAGCGCAGGCGTTGTCCGAAAAGTAAAATTCTTCCTGGAGTTAACCCATACCTTGGGAGTACCCACATGCCAGGCGCCATTTACGCCGAGGGTCTGGTCAAGACCTTCGGCAAGGTGAGGGCTCTGGACGGCGTCGACCTCGACGTCCCCGAAGGAACCGTCCTCGGCCTGCTCGGCCCGAACGGTGCGGGCAAGACCACCGCCGTACGCGTTCTCACCACCCTGCTCAGGCCCGACCGGGGCAGTGCGGTCGTCGCCGGTATCGATGTCCTCAAGCACCCCGACGAAGTACGCCGCTCCATCGGCCTGTCCGGCCAGTTCGCCGCCGTGGACGAATACCTGACGGGGCGTGAGAACCTGACCATGGTCGGCCGGCTCTACCAGATGAGCGGCCGGGACGCGAAGGCCAGGGCCACCGAACTGCTGGAACGCTTCCACCTCGCCGACGCCGGTGACCGGCCGGCCAAGACCTACTCCGGCGGCATGCGGCGCCGCCTCGACCTGGCCGCCGCGCTGGTCGTCAGCCCGCCCGTGATGTTCATGGACGAGCCCACCACCGGCCTGGACCCGCGCAACCGCCAGCAGTTGTGGGAGGTCATCCAGGAACTGGTCGCGGGCGGCACGACGTTGCTGCTCACCACCCAGTACCTGGAAGAGGCCGACCACCTCGCACACGACATCTGCGTCGTCGACCACGGCAAGGTCATCGCCCGCGGCACGTCCGACCAGCTCAAGGCGCGTACGGGCGGCGAGCGGGTCGAGGTCGTGGTGCACGCCGCCGAGCACATCGGCACCGCCGACGAGGTGCTGCGCGGCTTCGGCAAGGGCGAGAGCAAGATCGAGCAGCACACCCGCAAGATCACCGTGCCGGTGACCGGCGGCGCCAAGCTGCTCGCCGAGGTCATCCGCGAACTGGACGCGCGCGGCGTGGAGATTGACGACATCGGTCTGCGCCGCCCGACCCTGGACGACGTGTTCATCTCGCTGACCGGCCACGCCGCCGAGGTCGCGGAGGCCGGCGGCGAGGACGCCGACGGCGCGGACGGCGGTGCCGACGACGGCGCGGGCTCCGGCCGGGCGTCGCGCTCGCCGCGCCGCGCCACCAAGCGGGCACCCGAGACCGAGGAGAGCGCCAAGTGACCACCGTGACCCCAGCGGCCCCGCGCGTCGGGGTGCCGAAGCGGCGCGGCGCGATCAGCCAGTCCGTACGGGACTCCCTGACCGTCGCCCAACGCAACCTGATACGCATGCTGCGCATCCCGGAGATGGTCATCTTCGGGCTGATCCAGCCGATCATGTTCGTGGTGCTGTTCAGTTATGTCTTCGGCGGATCGATCAACGTCGGCGGCAGCACCTCGTCCGCTGCCTACCGCGAGTTCCTGATGGCCGGCATCTTCGCGCAGACCGTCACCTTCGCCACCGCGGGCGCGGGCGCGGGCATCGCCGACGACATGCACCGGGGCCTGATCGACCGGTTCCGCTCGCTGCCCATGGCGCGCGGCGCCGTGCTCACCGGCCGCACGCTCGCCGACATGGTGCAGACCGCGCTGACCCTGGTCGTCCTCGCGGTCGTCGCCTTCCTGGTCGGCTGGCGCACCCACGAGAACCTCGGCAAGGTCGTGGCCGGTTTCGCGCTGCTGCTCCTGCTCGGGTACGCGTTCTCCTGGATCGGCGCGCTCATCGGCCTGTCCGTACGCACCCCGGAAGCCGCCACCTCCGGCGGGCTGATCTGGCTCTTCCCGCTGACGTTCATCTCGAACGCCTTCGTGCCCTCGGACAACATGCCGACGTTCCTGCGGCACATCGCCGAGTGGAACCCGTTCAGCGCCACCGTCCAGGCCGCCCGCGAGCTGTTCGGCAACCTGCCGCCGAACTACACGGCGCCCGACGCCTGGCCGATGCAGCACCCGGTGTGGGCGTCGCTGATCTGGTCCGTCCTGATCATCGTGGCCTTCCGTACGCTCGCGGTGCGCAAGTACCGGTCGGCCACGGCCTGAGCCGCGGGCGCGCGGGCGGGCCCGTGAGCGGGGGCCGGGCGCCCCGCGCGGGCCTGTCACCCCCGTACGCCGTCGCCCCGTACACACACGACCGGCCCGGAGCCGCTGGGGCTCCGGGCCGGTCGTCGTCGCTACGGGCGGGCGCCGTAGGGCGCTCAGCCCTGGTACGGCTGGGCGTCGAGGATCTTCACCGACGCCTTCTTGCCGTTGGGGAGCTCGTACTCGGCGGTCTCGCCGACCTTCTTGCCGTTCACACCGTCGCCCAGCGGGGACTGCGGGGAGTAGGTCTCGATGTCCGAGCTCGCGTACTCCCGCGAGGCCAGCAGGAACGTCAGCGTGTCGTCCGGGTCTCCGTCGAACGCGATGGTGACGACCGTGCCGGGGGCCACGACACCCGTGGCGGCAGGGGCCTCGCCGACCTTCGCGGTCTCCAGCAGCTGCTTGAGCTGGCGCATGCGAAGGTCCTGCTTGCCCTGCTCCTCCTTGGCCGCGTGGTACCCGGCGTTCTCCTTCAGGTCACCTTCCTCGCGGGCCGCCGCGATCTTCTCGGTGATCTCGGCGCGTGCGGGACCAGACAGGTACTCCAGCTCGGCCTTGAGCTGGTCATACGCCTCCTGGGTCAGCCAGGTGACGTTGTCGCTGGTCTGGGTCACAGGTGCTCCTCGTCGGTGCTGGGGATAAATCAAACGCCCTACCAGGAAGGCTGCGCCTCCACGGGTGGGCGAAACCACGAGCCTAACAATTCCGGCACAAAACGGGGAAGAGATATTTTGCCGAGAACTGCATCGGCCCGGATCGTGGCCGGTCAGCGCGCGGGCACGGGATGTGCCGGGCGACACACCGGGCAGTGGGCGGGCTGGGGGCGGTCCACCGGGGTGGCCGTGGGGCGGTGAGCGCCGGAGGCCGTGCGGCGGCCGGCGCCGGTCAGCCGCGGTCCGCCGACGTGCAGCCGACCAGTACGGCGTTGGTCGCGCGCTCTGTCGTACGGATCGTGACCTCCACGTCCACCTGCTCCTTGGGCGCGTCCACGGTGACGTCCTTGCGCCCCACCTCGGCGCCGCTGTCGGCCTGCGAGCGCAGGGTGCACACGCCGGTGTCGTCCTTGCCTTTGACGACCTCCAGGTGCACCTTGACCGCGTGGTCCGACACCCGGTTCCAGGTGATCACCCGGCCGCTGAGGTCCTGCCCGGCGATGTAGGACCAGCCGGACCAGCCGACCACGCCGAGGAGCGCCACGCCGAGCACCGCGCCGACGATCTTCAGCTTGCGGTCCGCACGCTGGTCGGCCGAGCGGCCGTAGCGCCCGTCGGGCCGCCCTTCGCGCACCGCCGTCATGATCGACCTCCTGCCGGGGGCTCCGGAATTAATCGCCCCACGCTTCGGTCACTATAGGAAACATCTACTCCGGCCTTTCACTGAGGATCGAGTCTTGACTGAGCAGCTGCGACTGATGGCAGTGCACGCCCACCCCGACGACGAGTCGAGCAAGGGCGCGGCCACCATGGCCAAGTACGTGTCCGAGGGGGTGGACGTGCTGGTCGTCACCTGCACGGGCGGGGAGCGCGGCTCCATCCTCAACCCGAAGCTCCAGGGTGACCCGTACATCGAGGAGCACATCCACGAAGTACGGAAGAAGGAGATGGACGAGGCCCGGGAGATCCTGGGCATCAAGCAGGAGTGGCTGGGATTCGTCGATTCCGGGCTGCCCGAGGGCGACCCGCTGCCGCCGCTGCCCGACGGCTGCTTCGCCCTCCAGGACGTGGAGGCCGCGGCCGAGCCGCTGGTGAAGCTGATCCGTGAGTTCAAGCCGCAGGTCATCACGACCTACGACGAGAACGGCGGCTACCCGCACCCCGACCACATCATGACCCACAAGATCTCGATGGTGGCCTTCGAGGCGGCCGGCGACCCGGAGAAGTACCCGGACGCGGGCGAGCCCTGGCAGCCGCAGAAGCTCTACTACAACCAGGGCTTCAACCGGCCGCGCACCGTCGCGCTGCACGAGGCGCTGCTGGAGCGCGGGCTGGAGTCGCCGTACGGGGAGTGGCTGGAGCGCTGGAAGGAGTTCGAGCGCCGCGAGCGCACGCTGACCACGTACGTGCCCTGCGCCGACTTCTTCGAGATCCGCGACAAGGCGCTGATCGCGCACGCGACGCAGATCGACCCGGACGGCGGCTGGTTCCGGGTGCCGATGGACATCCAGCGGGAGGTCTGGCCGACGGAGGAGTACGAGCTCGCCAAGTCTTTGGTGGACACGTCCCTCCCCGAGGACGACCTCTTCGCGGGCATCCGCAACAATTGACTTCATGATGAGCGCGACTAGCACCCTCGCCGTGACGCACTTCGTCACCCTTGCCGACAGCTTCGACAAGGACAAGGTGACCCCCGGCGTCCTCGGCTTCATCGTGTTCGCGGTCATCGGCGGCGCCGTCTGGCTGCTGATGAAGTCCATGAACCGGCACATGAAGAAGGTCGACTTCGAGGAGACCCCGGAGGCGCCCGCCGCCTCCGGCGGTGCGGAGGCGGCGAAGGGCTCCGCCAAGCGGACCTCGGGCAAGGCGCAGCCGAAGACCGGCTGAGCGGTGCCCCCGGTGCCGGACGGGGCGGGCTGCGGCCCGCCGGCCCGTCCGGCGTCAGAGCCTGTGTCCGTGCCCCGGCCGGGGCACGGACCGGGGCTCTCACTGCGCGGGGGGTATGGACACGCCCATGACCTCGCGCGCGTGGCGGTTCGGGACCATGCCGAGCCGCCATGCGTCCCATCCCGTTTCCAGCTCCACGCCGCGGTCCAGCAGCAGCGCGAACGTCTCCGCGCAGTCCTCCAGCTTCGAGTCGCGGGTGGGGTGTCGGTCCTGTACGAGCTGGGCCAGCTCCTCCTGCGCCACGGCCGTGCCCACCACCGAGCCGCCCGGTGAGGCGAACGGCAGCAGCGTGCAGCGCAGGAAACGGGCCCAGTCCTCGCCGCGCCGGTCGCCGTAGCCGGCGAAGGTGCGCGCCGCCTCGTCGGCCAGCTCCAGCGCCTGCGTCGTACGGCCGTTGCCCGCGTCGATGATCACCAACTCCAGGCACGACCATGCCTGTCCGTGGGGTACGGCGATCCGCTGGAAGTCCTTGCGGGCGTCCTGCAGGAGCTGCCGGGCGAAGCCGCTGTTGCGCAGCGATCCGGTCTGCGCCGCCCGCAGGTCCCTGGTGACGCGCCCGGAGTGGTGCCGGGCGCAGGCCAGGCCGTAGCCGTCCTGCATTCGGCTGAACATCGTCCGCGACCGCTCCAGGTGCCGCAGCGCCGCGTCCAGGTCGCCCTGCTCCTCCAGCGACTGGCCGAGGTAGTACAGCGTCCATGCCTCGCCGCGGGCGTCCTCGTAACGGCGGTGCAGGGGGAGGGCCTGGCGCAGCTGGTCCACCGCCGGGTCCGGGTCGCCGTCCACCAGACGGGCCCGCGCCAGCTGGGTCATCGCCCACGCCTCGCCGCGGTCGTCGTGCGTACGGCCGTACAGCTCCATGGCCGCGTGGAACTCGCTCTCCGCCCGCGGGACCTCGCCCATCCGCAGATACACCTGGCCGAGCTGGAAGTGCGCCCACGCCTGGCCGTGCACGCTCTCGCTCTCCCGGTGCAGCTCAAGGGACTCGCGCAGCAGCGCCAGCGCCTCCGCCACCTGCGCGCGGTCGCGCTCGACCGCCGCCAGGGCGTGCAGCGTCCATGCCCGGTCGCCGCGCACGTCGTCGCCGGACTGCATGTCGATGGCCTCGCGCAGCTTGGCCGCCGCCTCGGTCAGATTGCCCTGCTGCTGGAGCGTGATGCCCAGGTCACGCAGGGCGCGGGCGGCGCCCACCGGGTGCTGCGCCTCGAAGTACAGGTCGACCACCGAGCTCAGGGTCGTACGGGCCTTGTCCAGCTCGCCGAGCTGGCGGGCCGCGACACCGGTACGCCACTGCACCGACCGGGTGAGCAAGCCCTGGTCGGCGGCCTTGGTCAGCTCGCTCAGCTCACCGAGGCGGTAGAGATCACCGCGCAGCAGGCAGTAGTCGGCCAGCGCGCCCAGCAGATGGGAGACGGTCGCCTGGTCCACGTCCTGGTCGGCGTGGCGCAGCGCGGCCGTGATGAAGCTGGTCTCGTCGTCCAGCCATTGCAGGGCCGCGTCCAGCGACGTGAAGCCGTGCGAGCCGAAGCGGTCGGCGCGGGTGGACGTACGGCCGTCCACCAGGCGGATCACCGAGTCGGCCAGCTCCGCGTAGCTGCGGATCAGGCGCTCCTGGGCGATGCTGCGCTCGGCCGGGTCCTCCTCGTCCACCAGACGGGCGTGCGCGAAGTGGTGGACGAGCGCGTGCAGGCGGTAGCGGTCGCCGCGCGCGTGCTCGATCAGCCCGGCGGCGGCCAGGTCGGCGAGCTGCCGCTCGGCCTCCTGCTCGGTCACGCCCAGCAGCGCCGCCGCGGCGGCAGCCCCCAGGCTGGCCCGCCCCACCAGCGCGAGGCGGCGCAACAGGCGCCGGGCCGTCTCCGGCTGGTCCGCGTAACGCAGCCACAGGGCCGCCTCGACCGGAGGCGTCCGGCCCCCGGCGGCCGGACGCGCGGCACTCTCCTCCAGGTCCGCGGCCAGCGTGGCGGGCGACCGCGCGCCCAGCGACGAACCGGCCACCCGCAGCGCCAGCGGCAGCCCGGCGCACAGCCGCGCTATCCGCTCGACGGACTGGTGGTCGTACGGACCGGTCTCGCCCTCGGACTCGTCGGCCGCGGCCCGCAGCAGCTCCTCGGTGCCCACCGAATCCAGCGCGCCCACCGGCAGCTGGTGCACCCACGCCTGAAGATCGCCGGGCAGCTGCATCGGCTCGCGGGTGGTCACCAGCACCAGGCTGTCGGAGCGGTCCGGCACCAGGAGGCGCACCTGCTCCGGATCCGAGGCGTCTTCCAGCAGGACCGTCACGGGCAGGCCCGTCAGATGCTTGTGATACAGCTCCGTGAGCCGTTTGACGTGCTGCTCATGGGAGGGCCGCTCCCGGAACAGCAGCTGCTCGCGCGGCGCGCCCAGCCGGTTGAGCAGATGCAGCAGCGCGTCCCGCGTCGGCAGCGGCGTCTCGCCCGGCGTGTCGCCGCGCAGGTCCACCACGCATGCGCCGCGGAACTGGTCCCGCAGCTGGTGCGCGGCCCGTACGGCGAGCGCCGTACGCCCCGAGCCGGGCTCGCCGTGCAGCACCACGACCGTGGGCCGGGTCTCCGTGCTCGCGCGGGCCGCCTGCACCCACTGCGCGATCTGCCGCAGATGCGCCCGCCGCCCCGCGAACGGCTCCGCCGGCCGCGGCAGGTAGGCGAAGGACTGCTCCAGCACGGACCGCTGGCGGGCCGCCGCGCTGCGGTCGGCGCCGCGCAGCTGCGACACCCGGGACGGCCGCGGGGCCGTGGACGTGCCGGAGGAACCGCCGCGCGTCGCCGCCGTCAGCATCCGCTGCTGGTCCAGGAACGGCCGGATGCCGCGTACCTCCAGGGCCGTCAGCCACTGCAGCCGCAGCTGCTCGGGGCCGCCCGGCTGCCCGCGCATGCCCGCCTGCCGGTGCGCCGCGGGCCAGTGCCCCGCGGTCAGCTTCACGACCGTCGCAACGGCGCCCGCGACCACCGCCGCGGCGCCGGCGCCCAGGGCCGGGCCGGCGCCCGTGCCGTACGCCAGGTCCGTGCCGAACGCGGCGGCCGCCGCGACCAGCGTGGCCACCACGGGCGTCCCCAGCTCCTTGCGCGACAGCCGCTCGGACAGCGGCCGCTGACCGGCCGCCGACTCGTCCAGCGCGTGGACGTACGCGCCGTACTCCTCGGCCGCCTTGCCGGCCAGCTCGTCCAGCGCCACGTTCGCCCGGGACAGCAGGACGCCCCGGTCCAGCGTCCCGCCCGAGCGGCGGACCTCCTCCTCGACGGCCCGTGCCAGCAGCCCCTGAGCATCCGCCCGGTGGCTGTCACGCAGCACAGCCAGTGAGCCCGGCATGCCTTCCCCCTCCTGCAGTTCCCAGCGTCCCGGCGGATTCCGGTCCTCCCGCAACCCCCGGCCTCCCGGCCCACCCCGACAACCGGTACAGCACCCCCGTCCCGGCCCCCGCCGC
>NZ_LGCW01000052.1:0-17845 GCF_001279365.1 Streptomyces sp. NRRL F-5755
CCCCGCCACCGATCCCCTTGAACCCCCCGAGACCCGAGCCGCCACCCTCCGCCGCCGGATGGACGAGGACCCTGCCGCCCTCGATCTGGCCCTGCGCACCTGGCTGGCCGGGCGGTCCGACGCCTCCCGCGCTCTGCTGGTCATCGACCAGTTCGAGGAGGCCTTCACCCTCTGCGCCGACGAGGCCGAACGCACCGCGTTCCTCGGCGCGGTGGCCGACCTGGCCCGCTCCGGCGACCGGCGCATCCGTATCGCCGTCGGCATCCGTGCCGACTTCTACGCCCGCTGCTTCACCCACCCCGGGCTGGTCGCCGTGCTCCGCTCCGCCGCCCAGCTGCCCGTCGGGCCGCCCAGCCGCGCCGAGCTGCGCGACATCATCGCCGAGCCCGCCGTGCGCTGCGGCGTCCAGGTGGACGCGGACCTGCTGGAGACGGTGCTCGCCGAGGCGGCCGGGCAGCCGGGCGCGCTGCCGCTGGTCGGGCACGCGATGCGGGAGGCGTGGCACCGCCGCCGCGACGACACCCTGCGGCTGGCCGACTACCGCGCCACCGGCGGGATGCGCGGCGCCGTCGCGCAGACCGCCGAGCGGATGTACGACGAGGCCGCGCCCGCGCAGCGCAAGGTCATGCGGGCGGTGTTCCTGCGGCTGACCGCGCTCGGCGAGGGCACCGAGGACACCCGGCGCCGGCTCTCCCGCCGCGAACTGGAGGGCCTGGCCGACCCGCACGAGATCGACGGGCTGCTGCGCAGGCTGGCCGACGCCCGGCTGGTGGTGCTGGCCGACAACACGGTCGAGGTCGCCCACGAGGCCGTCATCCGCGCCTGGCCCCGGCTGCGGCACTGGCTCGACGAGGACCGGGAGGCCCTGCGGACCCACCGCAGGCTCACCGCCGCCGCCGAGACGTGGCACGAACTGGGCCGGGACGCGGGCGCGCTGTTCCGGGGCGCGCAGCTGGCGGGCGCGCAGACCTGGGCCCGTACGCACGGCTCCGCGCTCAACGCCCTGGAAGAGGACTTCCTGCGCAGCGCCACCCGCGCCGACCGGCGGCGGGGCCACCGCGCGCGCTGGCTGACCGCGACGCTCGGCGCCCTCCTCGTGCTCGCCCTGATCGCGGCGGGCCTCGCCTTCCAGCAGCAGGCGGACGCCGAGGCGCAGCGCCGTATCGCCGTGTCCCGGCAGTACGCGGCGGAGGCCGGCGAGCTGCGCCGGGAACAGCCCCAGGCGGCGGCGCTGACCGCGCTGTACGGCTACCGGCAGGCGCCGACGGCCGAGGCGCGGGGCAGCCTGCTCAGCGCCTACGCCGCCTTCCGCTCCAACCAGTTCACGGGGCACACCGGCGTCGTGAACGCGGTGGCCTACAGTCCGGACGGCCGTACCCTGGCCACCGGCTCGGTGGACCGCACGGTCAAGCTGTGGGACACCGTCACCGACCGTATGCTCGGCACCCTCATCGGCCACGTCGGCCCGGTCTTCGCGCTCGCCTTCAGCCCGGACGGCCGCATCCTGGCGACCGCGGGGGACGACGGCACCGTACGCCTGTGGGACGTCCAGCGCCGCCGTCTGCTCGGCGTGCTCACCGGCCCGGTGGGCCGCGTGATGTCGCTGTCCTTCTCCCGCGACGGCCGCACCCTCGCGTCCGGCAGCACCGGCAACGCCGTCCGGCTGTGGGACGTGGCCGCGCGGCGCCCGGTCGCCGACCTCGCCGGGCACACCGGCAATGTGACGGCGGTGGCCTTCTCGCCGGACGGGAAGGTGCTGGCGTCGGCCGGCGAGGACCGTACGGTCCGGCTGTGGGACGCGCGCACCCGCCGGCCGCTGGCCACGCTCACCGGCCACCTCCAGTCGGTGTACGCACTCGCCTTCAACCGGGACGGCAGCACCCTCGCCAGCGGGGGCGGCGACCGTACGGTCCGGCTGTGGGACGTCGCCGAGCGCCGCGCCGCAGGCGAACTCACCGGCACGGCCGACCGGATCACCTCCCTGGCCTGGGCGCCGGACCGCCCCACCCTCGCCGTGGCCAGCCACGACGGCATCGTCCGGCTGTGGGACGTCAACTCCCGCAACGCGCGCGAGAAGTTCACCGCCCGGATCGACTCGGCGAGCGCGCTGTCGTACGCGCCGGACGGCTCGGCCCTGGCCGCGCCCTCGGACGACGACACGGGCACGGTACGGCTGTGGCGCGCCGCCGCTGCCGGCCCGGAGACGGTCGGCGGCCGGCAGAGCGCGATCACCTCGGTGGCGGTGACCCCGGACGGCCGGACCATCGCCGCGGCGGGCAGCGAGCTGACGCTGTGGTCGGCCGACCGGCCGCGGCCGCTGCGGACGCTCGCCGCGCCGCAGGGGATGATCAGCGGGCTGGTGTTCTCGCCGAAGGGCGACATCCTCGCCTCCGTGCACGCCGACCGGACGATCCGGCTGTGGAACGTGCGCACCGGACGGCTGCTCGCCACTCTGCGCGGGCACACCAACACCGTGCGGCAGGTGGCGTTCTCGCCGGACGGCAGGAGACTGGCCAGCGTCGGGGACGACCGCAACCTGTTCCTGTGGGACGTGGCCGGGCACCGGCGGACGGCCGCGCGCAAGCTGGCGGGCAGCGGGTCCACCGTCACCTACGCGCCGGGCGGCAGCACGCTGGCGATCACCGAGAACGCCGGCAACCAGGGCACCGTACGGCTGCGGGACGCGGCCACCCTCGAAGAGACCGCCCGGTTCACCGGCCGCTCCTACCTGATCTTCGCCGCCGCCTTCTCCCGGGACGGGAAGACCCTGGCCACGTCCGGCACCGACCACGACATCCTGCTGTGGGACGTGCCGGGGCGCCGGCAGGCCGGCACCCTGCGCGGCCACGCCAGCAGCGTGTCCTCGCTGGCGTTCGGCGTCGACGGCACGCTGGCCTCGGGCGGGGACGACGACACCGTACGGCTGTGGGACGTGGCCGCGCGCAGCACGACGGCCGTGCTCGCCGGGCACACCGGCGGCGTGCTGTCGCTGGCGTTCCGGCCCGACGGCCGGGCCCTGGTCAGCGGCAGCGCGGACGGCACGCTCCGCGAGTGGTACACCAGGGTGGGCCAGGCGGCCAGGACGATCTGCGAGCTGAGCCGGAAGGGCCACTGGGCGCGGACGGCACGGGGTGTGCCGTCCGACTGGTACTGCAAGTGAGCGGCGTGCCCGCGCCCGCGGGACGGGCGCGGGGCGGTCCGCTCAGTGCAGGGTCAGGCCGAAGGCCCGCAGCGCCGGGAGGACCGGCTGGAGGTACGCGGTGCCGCCGGACGCGCAGGAGCCGCTGCCGCCGGTGAGGATGCCGATCGCGGTCCTGCCGGAGACGGCGGGGCGGCCCACCGCGCCCGGCTCGGCACAGGTGGCGCTCTCGACGAGCCCGGACACCGTGCCCTCGGGGTAGCTCACGCTCACGTTCAGGGCGCGGACCGGCCCGCAGTGGACGGCCGACGCGGAACCGGGCAGGCACACCGTCTGCCCCACGGCGGGCTGCGCCGCGCCGGTGATGTCCAGGTGGCTGCCGCCGATGTCGATCTCGCCGGGGTAGGCGACGGCCGGGTTGGTGTAGCGGATCACGGCGTAGTCGGTGCCGGGGAAGCGCACCGCCTCGGTCACGCCGACGTGGACGGTACGGGCCGCGTCGGCGTACCAGTCCTTGGCGCCGCCCACGCAGCGGCCCGCCATGAGCGCGTAGTACGTGCCCGCCTTGGTGGCGTTGAAGCCGACCGTGCAACGGCCCGCCGCGCTGTAGAGGGTGTTGCCGCCGCGGATCGCGGTGGCGGCCGTACGGGAGGGGGCGCCTTCAGGAGCGGCCGCGGCCGGAGGCGCGGCGGCCAGGGCGATGAGCGCGGTGGTGGCCAATACGGTCAGAAAGCGGCGTACCGCGATGGGTCTCGGTCTCACATGAGCCTCCTACGGGAGAGGGGGTCAGCCCTTGACCGCGCCGCCCAGCGCGAACCCGCCGCCCAGCCGGCGCGAGATCAGCACGTACAGCAGGACGACCGGTGTCGAGTACAGGATCGAGAAGGCCGCGAGCTGGCCGAAGGCGATGGCACCGTAGTTGCCGAAGAAGGTGAAGATGCTGACGGAGGCGGGCAGTTGCTCGGGGGACAGGAGCAGCAGGAACGGGACGAAGAAGTTGCCCCACATGATGGCGAAGGTGTAGATCGTCACGACCGTGACACCCGGCCCCATCAGCGGCAGGATCACCCGCCACAGCGCCTGGAACCACGAGGCGCCGTCGGTCCAGGCGGCCTCCTCCAGCACCCGGGGGATGCCGTCCATGAAGTTCTTCATCAGCCAGATCGCGAAGGGGAGTTGGGCGGTGGCGAGGAAGAGCGCGGTGCCGTAGAGGGTGTCGATCAGGTTGACCCGGACGAACAGCGCGTACACCGGGACCATGATCGCGGTGATCGGCAGACAGGTGGAGAACAGGATGGTGAGCAGGTACGGGCGGCTGAACCGGGAGCGGTAGCGGGAGAGCGGGTAGGCCGCCAGGGCCGCGCAGGCCACCGTCAGGGTGGTGGCGCTGCCGCACAGCAGCAGGCTGTTGAGCATCGGGGTGAAGGTGATCTCGTCCGTCAGTACGGCCGAGAAGTTCTCCAGCGACGGCGAGCCCGGCACCTTCACCCGCAGGGTCGCCTCCGTGTCGAACGAGGAGAGCACCAGCCAGGCGAGCGGTACCGCGAACGCGGCGGTGACGGCGAGCAGCGCCGCGTCGGCCGCGAGGCGGTGCCGGGCCCGTCGGGTCAGCAGGGGCCGGACGGCCGGTGCGGGCACCGCGTCACACCTCCTCGCGCAGCAGGCGCAGATAGACGACGGAGAACAGGGCGCCCACCACGAGCAGCAGCAGGGCGACGGCGGTGCCGTACCCGATCAGCGACTTCAGGAACGCCTGGTCGTACATGAACACCGGCAGCGTCTGGCTCCGGCTGCCGGGGCCGCCGCGCGTCATGGCCCAGATCAGCCCGAAGACGGACAGCGTCTGGAGGGTGTTGAGCATCAGGTTCGTGCCGATGGAGCGGCGGATCATGGGCAGCGTGATGTGCCACAGCCGCTGCCGGCCGCTCGCGCCGTCCACCTCGGCGGACTCGGTGACCTCCTGGGGGATCTCGGAGAGCGCGGCCGAGTAGATCAGCATCGAGAAGGCGGTGCCGCGCCAGACGTTGGCGAACGACACGGCCAGGATGGGCAGCGTGAACAGCCAGTTCTGCGACGGCAGATGGAGCTGGTCGAGGATCGCGTTGAGCGTGCCGCGGCGCTCGAAGAACGTGTAGAGCAGAAAGCCCGCGACGATCTCCGGCAGCACCCAGGCGGTGAGGACCACCGCGCCCGTCAGGGTGCGTACGGGCCGGGAGGCGCGCCGCATCAGCGCGGCGAGCGCCAGGCCCAGCGTGTTCTGGCCGAGGATCGACGAGACCAGGGTGAAGACCAGCGTCAGGACCACGGCGTTCAGGAACGCCGGATCGCCGAACGCGCGCCGGAAGTTGGCCAGGCCCACGAAGGACGTGGACTCCTGCCCGGTCAGCTGCATGTCGGTGAACGCGATGTAGACGCAGTAGCCGATCGGCCCGGCGAGGAAGAGCAGCAGCAGGACGGTCGCGGGCGCGAGCGGCGACCAGCGCAGCAGGGCCTGGGCCCGGCGGCGGGGCCGGGCGCCGCGGCCCGCCGTACCGTACGCGCCCGTGGCGGCGGCGCGGCTCATGGCTTGGCGACCGTCCGGCCGTCCACGATGGATTTCAGCTGCTCGTCGTAGGCGTCGGCGGCCTGCTTCGGCGACGCGTCACCGGAGGTGACCGCCTCCATGGCCTCGCCGATCGCCGCCGAGACCTTGGGGTAGACGGGCAGCGCGGGCCGGAACTGGCTGATCTTCACCAGGCCGGTGAAGAAGCCGATGCCGGGCAGTGACTTCAGGTACGCGGGATCGGCGGCCACGTCCTTGCGCACCGCGATCTGCGCGCCGCGCACGCACCACTCCACCGCGTTGTGCTTCGTCTGGAAGGTCTCGATCAGCTTCCAGGCGAGGTCGGGGCGCTGCGACTGGCGCGGCACCGACCAGGTCCAGCCGCCCGCCAGGCTCACCTTCCCCGGCGCCGCGCCGTGCTGGGTGGGAAACGCCGCCCGGCCCAGCACCGTCGGCCACTCGGGCCACGGCTTCCCGCCGCCCTTGGGCTGCCACTGCTGGCCCAGCCACGAACCGTCCAGGTCGATCGCCAGCTTCTCCTCCGGCATCAGCTCGGTGGCGACATTGGTCTGGATGTTGGGGCTGAGCGCGTCGGACACGTCGGGGCCCAGCTTCTCGCCGTACACGGTGCGCAGGAATTCCAGGCTGTCCCGGAAGCCCTTGGTCCCGGTGACCCACTTCTTCGTCGCCGGGTCGTAGAGCTGGTCCTTGCCCGTGCCGTACAGCAGCATCTCGAAGCCCTGCATCACGGCGGCCTCGCCCGCGCCCTTGCCGGTGAAGACGTTCAGCGGGATGACGCCGGGCACCTTGCGCTTGATGGTGCGGGCCGCGGCCAGCACCTCGTCCCAGGTCTTCGGCTGCCAGTCCTGCGGCAGCCCCGCCTTCTTGAAGATCTTCTTGTTGAACCACAGGCCCCGGGTGTCGGTGCCGTCCGGTACGCCGTACGTCCTGCCGTCCTGCCCCCGGGCGGCGGCCTTCGCGGCCGGTTCGAACTGCTTCCAGTCCGCCCACTTCCCGAGGTACGGGTCCAGTGGGCGCAGCAGCCCGGCCGCGATGTCGGAGTTGATCAGGAAGGTGTCCTCGTAGACCAGGTCGGGGGCGGTCTTCGGGGAGCGCATCATCTGCTGGATCTTGGCGTAGTAGTCGTTCTCGGACGCCTGGATCGGGATCAGCTTGACCTTCTTGCCGGGGTTCGCCTTCTCGAACGCGCGGGCCACCAGTTCGACGTAGTCGTCCCGGACCGTGACCTTGTTGTTGGTGTCCTTGGGGAAGGCGACCTTGAGCGTGTTCTTGTCGCCTCCCGAGCCTTGGCCGCAGGCGGTGAGCGTGCCGGCGGCCAGCACGGCGGCGGTGAGCAGAGCCATCGGAGCGATGCGGCGCACGGCATGACCTCCACATGGGCACGGCGTTGCTGCCCGGTGACCGTAAGTCAGGGACAAAAGCGGGGTCAATGCCCCGACCAGCGGTAGCGCAATTCGGGGCGCCCCACCTGTCCGTACTGCGGGGCACGCGCCGCGCGGCCCGTCTCGACGAGGTGTTCGAGATAACGGCGGGCCGTGATACGGGAGATGCCGATCGCGTCGGCCGCCGCGGTGGCGCTGAGGCCGCCGGGGGCGGCGCGCAGCGCGTCGGTCACCACGCGCAGCGTCGCCGCGGTCAGTCCCTTGGGCAGTGCCGCGGGCTGCGGCGAGCGCAGCGCCGCGATGGCCCGGTCCACCTCGTCCTGACCGCTCGCCTCCCCGGCCGCGGCGCGGAAGGCGGCGTACCGCAGCAGCCGGTCGCGCAGCGTGGCGAACGTGAACGGCTTGAGTACGTACTGCACCACACCGAGCGAGACACCCTCCCGTACGACGGCCAGGTCCCGCGCCGAGGTGACGGCGATGACGTCGGCGGCGTGCCCGGCGGCGCGCAACGACCGTACGAACGCCAGGCCGTGGCCGTCCGGCAGGTAGAGGTCCAGCAGGAGCAGGTCGACGGCGTGGTGGTCGAGGTGCCGGCGGGCACCGGCGACGGAGCGCACGGTCCCGGACACGGCGAAGCCGGGCACCCGGCCCACATAGAGGGCGTGGGCGTCGGCCGCGACGGGGTCGTCCTCGACGACGAGCACGCGCAGCGGTTCGGCACGGGAGTCGTTCACCGGCCGGCACCCGCTCCGGTGCCGGCCGCGGCGTCCGCCCCGGCCCGCAGCGGCAGCCGCACGGTGAACTCGGCGCCGCCCTCCGGGGACGCGCCCACCTCCACGGTCCCGCCGTGCCGGCGCACGGCCTGTCGTACGAGCGCCAGCCCGAGCCCCCGGCCCCCGCCCTCCTTCGTGCTCCATCCCCACCGGAACACGTCCTCGGCATCCTCGACGCCCCGGAACCCGTCCCCGCCGTCCGCCACCCGCAGCAGCAGTTCCCCGCCGTCGGCCAGCGCCGTGACCCGCACGCGGGTGCCCTCCGGCGCCGCCTCGATCGCGTTGTCCAGGAGGTTGCCGAGGACCGTGACCAGGTCGCGCGGCGGCAGGGCGGCGGGCAGGACACCGTCGTCGATGCGGCTGTCCGGGGTGAGGACCAGCTCGACGCCGTGCTCGTTGGCCTGGGCCGCCTTGCCCAGGAGGAGTGCGGCCAGGACGGGTTCGGCGACCGCGCCGACGACCTGGTCGGTGAGCGCCTGGGCAAGTTCCAGTTCGGCGGTGGCGAACTCCACGGCCTGCTCCGTACGGCCCAGTTCGACCAGGGAGACGACGGTGTGCAGCCGGTTGGCGGCCTCGTGCGCCTGGGAGCGCAGCGCGCGGGTGACGCCGCGTACGGAGTCCAGTTCGCCGGAGAGCGCCTGGAGCTCCGTGTGGTCGCGCAGGGTGACGACCGTGCCGCGCCGCTCGCCGCCGGAGACCGGCGAGGTGTTGACGACCAGGACCCGGTCGTGGGTGAGGTGGAGTTCGTCGGTGTGCGGGGCGGGGGAGAGCAGGGTGGCGGTGAGGCCGTCCGGCAGGCCCAGCGCGTCGACCGGCCGGCCGACCGGCTCTTCGCGCAGTCCGAGCAGCTCGCGCGCCGCGTCGTTGACGAGCGCCACCCGCCGCTGCCCGTCCAGCATCAGCAGCCCCTCGCGCACCGCGTGCAGCGCCGCCTCGTGGTAGTCGTGCAGGCGGCTCAGCTCGGCGGCGTTCATCCCGTGGGTGTGCCGCCGCAGCCGCGCGTTGACGAGGTACGTACCGAGGCCGCCGAGCGCGAGCGCGCCGGCCGCGACGGCGGCCAGCGTCATGGCCTCCCGCCGCAGCCCGTCACTGATCGTCTCGACGGTGATGCCGCAGCTGACCAGGGCGACGATCCGCCCGCCGTGCTCCTGGTCCCGTACCGGCGTGATGACCCGCACGGACTGCCCGAGCCGGCCGAGGTGGGTCTCGGTGAAGGTCTGCCCGGCCAGCGCCTGGGCGGTCTGGCCGAGGTAGGTACGGCCGATGGCGGACGGCTCGGGGTGCGTCCACCGCTTTCCTGCCGTGTCCATGACCACAATGAAGTCGACCCCGGCGTCCCGCCGCAGCCGCTCGGTGTACGGCTGGAGCTCCGCCGTCGGGTCCGCCGAGCGCACCGCCCGCGCCACCGCTGGCGCGTCGGCGACCGCGGTGGCCACCGCCGTCGTCTGCCGCCGCGCGGTCTCCCGCGCCTGCCGCCCGGCACCCGCGTACGCGAACACCAGGCACCCCGCCACCACCACGCCGACCAGCACCGCCTGCACGGCGAACAGCTGCCCGGCCAGGCTGCGCGGCCACCGGACGCGCGGACGGGGCAGGCCGGACGCACCGCGCGCGGCACGCGGCGGATCCCCACGGCGGGAACTTCGCATGCGCGCCAGTGTGCCCGCTCCTTTATGCGTGAACGAAATGCACGCAAGGGTGACGGGCGCCACAACGGCGTGCATAGTCACCGGGACTGTTCTGCGTACGGGCCGCGTACCGGCACGACACGGGCCGCGTACGGGTTGCAGAGCCGCAGACCGGCGCAGAACCGAAGACCGAGGAGTCAGCCGTGGCCGCACAGAGCCCACCGTCCGGGGGGACGACCGAGGAGACCGCACCGCGACAGAAGCGGGATCGGACGCACTACCTCTACATCGCCGTGATCGTCGCCGTGCTCGCCGGCATCGCCGTGGGCTTCGCGGCCCCCGGCTTCGCCGTCGGGCTCAAGCCGCTGGGCACCGGCTTCGTGAACCTCATCAAGATGATGATCTCGCCGGTGATCTTCTGCACGATCGTGCTGGGCGTCGGATCGGTCCGCAAGGCCGCCAAGGTCGGCGCGGTCGGCGGCCTGGCACTGGGCTACTTCATGATCATGTCGACGGTCGCGCTGGCCATCGGCCTGGTGGTGGGCAACATCCTGGAGCCCGGCTCCGGCCTCCACCTGACCGAGTCGCTGCGGCACGCGGGGCAGGCCCAGACCAAGGGCGGCGCCGAGTCCACCACGGACTTCCTGCTGGGCATCATCCCGGAGACGCTGGTCTCGGCGCTCACCCACGGCGAGGTGCTGCAAACGCTGCTGGTGGCGCTGCTCGTCGGCTTCGCCCTCCAGGCGATGGGCGCCTCCGGCGAGCCCGTGCTGCGCGGCATCGGGCACCTCCAGCGCCTGGTCTTCCGCGTGCTGTCGATGATCATGTGGGCCGCGCCGGTGGGCGCGTTCGGCGCGATGGCCGCGGTGGTCGGCGCGACCGGTGTGGACGCGCTGAAGTCGCTCGCCGTCATCATGGTCGGCTTCTACGTGACCTGCCTGCTGTTCGTGATCGTCGTCCTCGGCACGCTGCTGCGCCTGATAGCCGGGGTGAACATCTTCGCCCTGCTGAAGTACCTGGGCCGGGAGTTCCTGCTGATCCTGTCCACCTCCTCCTCCGAGTCCGCGCTGCCGCGGCTGATCGCGAAGATGGAGCACCTGGGCGTCAGCAAGCCGGTCGTCGGCATCACCGTGCCGACCGGCTACAGCTTCAACCTCGACGGCACCGCCATCTACCTGACGATGTCCTCCCTGTTCATCGCGGAGGCGATGGGCAGCCCGCTGTCGATCGGCCAGCAGGTCTCGCTGCTCGTCTTCATGATCATCGCCTCCAAGGGCGCGGCGGGTGTCACCGGCGCCGGCCTCGCGACCCTGGCCGGCGGCCTCCAGTCGCACCGCCCCGAACTGGTCGACGGCGTCGGCCTGATCGTCGGCATCGACCGCTTCATGAGCGAGGCCCGCGCCCTGACCAACTTCGCGGGCAACGCGGTCGCCACGGTCCTGATCGGCACCTGGACGAAGGAGATCGACCGGCCCCGGGTGGACGAGGTGCTCGCCGGGCGGCTGCCGTTCGACGAGCGGACGTTGAGTGCGGACGGGCATGGGGTCGAGGAGTCGGGGGTCGAGGTGGCCAAGGAGCCGGCGAAGGTCTGAGAACTCTGCGGTCTCCGCGGCCCCTCAGGCCGGGAACCGGGGCTCCGGTGGGCGCGCGCCCACCGGAGCCCTTTCGCGTGTCCCTCAGCCCGTTGTTGCCGTCGTTGCCCCCGAAAGCACCCCTGCCCCCCTCGTCTCCTCCGCCACCCGTACCGCCTCCGTCGCCCGCTCGCCCGGCACTCCCGATGCCGCCAGCACCGTCTCCGCCGCCGCGTGGCCGGCGGCCTCGGCGTTCAGGTCGCCGTCGTTCACTGCCTGCATGAGGCCGAACAGCATGTGTTCGTGTACGTGGGCCAGTGCGCCCGGGGTGAGCGGGGAGTGGAACAGGCCCGCCTCCAGGCCGCGCTCCAGGATGGTGGTCGCGCGGCGGCGTACGGGTTCCAGGCGGGCCCGGATGCCCGCGTCGGTGACGCTGCACTGGGCGAGCGAGACCAGCAGCCGGTAGCGGTCGGCGCACTCCCACGCGGCGAGGGTGGCCCGCGCCAGTGCCACGTCGGCGGGTTCGGACGGGTCGGCCGTGTGGTCGGCGAAGGCGGTCGTCACATCGTCCACGGCGGCGTCCGTCAGTGCGGTGATCAGTGCCTCCCGGCTGGGGAAGTGCCCGTAGACGGTGCGCCGCACCACGCCCGCGGCCCGCGCGATCTGGTCCATGGTCGCGTCCGGGTGCCGCAGCAGTTCGGCCAGTGCGATGTCCATGATCCGGCGGCGGTTGGCGTGGGCCCGGCTGGTCGGTGCGGTCATGGCGCGGCGGCTCCTCGGTCGGCGGACGCGTACGGGCACGGTCCCGCTCTCCTCTCATTTTGCACATCGTTGTGCAGCGACGTAAATTGCACATCGTTGTGTAATTGCTCATGCGTGTGCAAGATCGTGCGCGCTCCGGGCATGCCGTCGAGAGTGTGGGGAGAGACAGGGTGAATCGGGTGGCTCCTGCGGAGACCCGGCCGGTCCAGGACACGGACCGGCCCTATACGAAGCGCTGGTGGGCCCTGGGCGTGCTGTGCCTGAGCCTGCTGATCATCGTGATGGCGAACACCTCGCTCACCGTCGCGGCCCCCGACATGACCGCCGACCTGGGCCTGAGCAGCTCCGACCTGCAGTGGGTGATCGACGCCTACACCGTCCCGTACGCCGCGCTGATGCTGATGCTCGGCGCGGTCGGCGACAAGTACAGCCGCCGCGGGGCGCTGCTCCTCGGCCTGCTGGTGTTCGCGGGCGGCTCGGTCGCGGGCGCCCTGGTGGACAGTTCCGGCGGCGTCATCGCCGCGCGCGCCGTGATGGGCGTGGGCGCGGCCATGATCATGCCTGCGACGCTGTCCCTGCTGGCCGCCACCTTCCCGCGCGGCGAACGGGCGCTGGCCATCACCATCTGGACCGCGACCGCGGGTCTCGCCATCGCCGTCGGCCCGCTCGTCGCCGGCGCCCTTCTGGAGGACCACGGCTGGGCCTCGTCCTTCCTGATCAACGTGCCGGTCGCGGCGCTCGGCATCATCGGCGCGCTGCTGGTCGTCCCGGCCTCCAAGGCGGGCCACAGCGACCGCCTCGACTACGTCGGCGGTCTGCTGTCCGTCGTCTGGGTCGGCTCGCTGATCTACATGCTCATCCAGGGCCCGCACTTCGGCTGGGACGCCCGCGCCATCGGCGCCGCGGTGGCCGCAGGCGTCGGCCTGGTCCTGTTCGTCGTCTGGGAGCTGCGCCACCCGCGCCCCGTCCTGGACGTACGCCGCTTCGCCCACCGCGGCTTCGCCGGTGCCAACCTCGCCGTGGCGCTCTTCTTCCTCGCGGTCTTCGGCGCGTTCTACTACCTCACCCAGCACCTCCAGTTCGTCCTGGGCTACTCCCCGCTGGACACCGGCATACGGATGCTGCCGCTGGCCGGCGCCGTCTTCGTGGGCGCCGCGCTGACCGGGTTCCTGACGCCGCGCCTCGGCATGAAGGTCACCGTCACCACCGGCATGGTCGGCGGCACGGTCGCCCTCGCCCTGCTCACCCGCGTGGACGCCGGTTCCTCGTACGGGGACTTCCTCGCCCCGCTGATCGTGCTGGGCCTGGCCATCGGCCTGTCCCTGTCGCCGTGCACGGACGCCATCATGGGCGCCTTCCCCGAGGACCAGCTCGGCGTCGGCGGCGCGGTCAACGACACCTCCATCGAGCTGGGCGGCTCGCTCGGCATCGCCATCCTCGGCTCCGTCCTGGCGAGCACCTACTCCTCCAAGCTGTCCGACGCGGCGGCCTCGGCCGCGGCACACGGCGGCCCGAAGCTGCCCGGCAACGCCCTGTCCACCGCCCAGGACTCGGTGGGCGCCGGCCTCGCGGTGGCCAAGGAGGTCGGCAAGCAGGTCGCGAGCGGCGCCGCCCCCAAGGTGGGCCCCGAGAAGGCCCAGGCCCTCGGCCTCCAGCAGGCCCAGACGGTCGCGGACGCGGTACGCGGGGCGTTCTCCGACGCGGTGGCACACACCAGCCTGATCGGCGCGGTCGTCCTCGGCGTGGGAACGGTCCTGGTCGTCGTACTCCTGCCCCGTCGCCGCCGCACACAGCAGCCGGACGCGGGCCGGGAAGCCGGCCAGGAAGCCGCCCGCGAACCGGTCCCGGCGGGCAGCGGCGGCGTGTCCTCGCGCGGCTGAGCCGCACCTCCCCGGTCCCGCACACCATCACCGTGCCAATTGTCAGTGGCAGATGCCACGATGCAATCGGCCCGGTGGTGGTGCGGGCGCGTTGGGGTGGGGACTACTGAGGGGCGAAGGCTGATGGGGACGTGGGACATGGGGCCGTTCGGTAATGACGGGGCGGCGGATCTGCTGGATGACCTGGGGCCATGCCGGTGGAGCGGCGGCTCGGCGCGATACGGGGTGTGCTGTCGACGGCCGCCGCCGAGCGGGATTATCTGGAGGCCCCGGAAGGCCAGATGGCCGTGGCCGCCGCGGCCCTGATAGCCGCCGCCCGCGCGGGCGGCACGACTCCGGCCGATCCCGTGTACGCCCCGGACCTGACGGTCCCCGAGCCGCCGCGCCGGCTCGCCGTGCTCGCGGTGCACGCCCTGGACCGGGTGCTGGCGCCGGACTCCGAGCTGGCCGAGCTGTGGGACGAGTCGGACGGCGGCCAGGAGTGGCTGGCGCACCTGGCCCGGCTGCGTGCCGAGCTGACCGGGGATACGGAGCCGGCCGGGGACACGGACTGAGCCGCGCCTGTACGCGGCCACGCCGCCCCCGTACGCGGCCACGCCGCGCCCGGCCTGCCGTGCGTCCCGCCGGTCGCGCGCCTACGGTTGATCGCGGAGCGGCATCCGTACCGTCGGCCGAGGAGGAACCGTGGAGTACCGCACGCTCGGGCGGTCGGGCCTGAAGGTGTCCCGGCTCGTGCTCGGCACCCTCAACGTGGGCGCGCGGGAGCAGTTCGCGCAGATCGGCGGGCTCGGTGCGGACGACGCCCGGCGGCTGTTCGACATCGCGCTGGACGCCGGTGTGAACATGATCGACACCGCGAACATGTACTCCTTCGGGCAGGCCGAGGAGATCACCGGCGAGGCGCTGCGCGGCCGCCGGGACGACGTGCTGCTCGCCTCGAAGGTCCGGATGCAGGTGGGCGAGGGACCCAACGAGGGCGGCGCGTCCGCGTACAGCGTCCTGCGGGAGGTGGAGCGCAGCCTGCGCCGCCTCCAGACCGACCACCTGGACCTGCTCTATCTGCACCAGTGGGACGGCCAGACGCCCGTCGAGGAGACCCTGACCGCCCTGGACCGGCTGGTCGCCGACGGCAAGGTCCGCTATGTCGGCCTCTCGAACTTCAATGGCTGGCAGATCATGAAGACGCTGTACACGGCGCGGCTGCACGGCCTGACCGCGCCGGTGGCCCAGCAGGTCTACTACACGCCCGAGGCCCGCGAGGCGGAGTACGAGATCCTCCCGGCCGCCCTGGACCAGGGCCTGGGCACCCTGGTCTGGAGCCCGCTGGGGGAGGGGCTGCTCAGCGGCAAGGTGCGGCGCGGGCAGCCGGTGCCGTCCACCACCCGGCAGGGCACCGACTGGCCCGAGCCGCATGTGGTCGACAAGGAGCGGGCGTACGACATCATCGAGTGCCTGGCCGGGATCGCCGAGGCGCACGGCACGTCCGTACCCCGGGTGGTGCTCGCCTGGCTGCTCGGCCGTCCCGGCGTCACCGGCCTGGTGATCGGCGCCCGTGACGAGGAGCAGCTGCGCGACGACCTCGCCGCCACCGAGCTGCGGCTGACCGAGGACGAGACCGCCCGGCTCACCGGACTCTCCCAGCTGCCCGCCTACTACCCGTACTGGCACCGCGTCCTGAACGCGTCCGACCGCCCGGACCCGGCCGAGGCGCCCTTCCTGGACGGCTGGAAGCGGGCCATGGGCGGCTGACCGGGGCGGGGCGGAAGCCCGCCCCGCCCGTCCCTCTCACACCGGCCGCATCCACACCGTCGCCAGCGGCGGCAGCACCGGCGTGATCGACGCCGGCCGCCCGTTCCACGGCACGGTCGCGTCGGGCACCAGCGGCTCCGGGTTGGCGACCCCGCTCCCGCCGTACCGGACGTCGTCGGTGTTCAGCACCTCCCGCCAGGCCGCCACGTCCTCCGGCACCCCGATCGGGTACGCGTGCCGCACCACGGGCGAGAAGTTGGAGACCGCCAGCAGCGGCGTGCCGTCGGTGCCGTAGCGCAGGAAGGAGAAGACGTTGTCCTCGCTGGCGCCGCCGTCGATCCAGGAGAAGCCCTCCGGCACGGTGTCCTGCTCCCACAGCGCGGGGGTGTCCGCGTACCGGTGGTTCAGGTCGCGGACCAGGTCCCGTACGCCCCGGTGGTCCGGCTCGGCGGAGTACGACGGGTCCAGCAGCCACCAGTCGGGGCCATGGCCCTCCGCCCACTCGGCGCCCTGCGCGAACTCCTGCCCCATGAAGAGCAGCTGTTTGCCCGGGTGCGCCCACATGTAGCCCAGGTACGCCCGGTGTGTGGCCCGCTGCTGCCACCAGTCGCCGGGCATCTTGGAGACCAGCGACCGCTTGCCGTGCACCACCTCGTCGTGGGAGATCGGCAGCACATAGTTCTCGGAGTACGCGTACACCATCGAGAACGTCATCTCGTTGTGGTGGTACTTGCGGTGCACCGGCTCCTTGCTCACATAGCCCAGCGAGTCGTGCATCCAGCCCATGTTCCACTTCAGCCCGAAGCCGAGCCCGCCGAAGCCGCCGGGCCCCACGTGATGGGTGGCCCGGGTGACGCCGTCCCAGGCGGTGGACTCCTCGGCAACGGTGACCACGCCGGGGCAGCGCCGGTAGACGGTCGCGTTCATCTCCTGGAGGAAGGCCACCGCGTCCAGGTTCTCCCGCCCGCCGTGCACGTTGGGCGTCCATTCGCCGCTCTCGCGGGAGTAGTCGAGGTAGAGCATGGAGGCCACGGCGTCCACCCGCAGGCCGTCGATGTGGAACTCCTCGCACCAGTACACGGCGTTGGCGACCAGGAAGTTGCGCACCTCGGCGCGCCCGTAGTCGAACTCCAGCGTCCCCCAGTCGGGGTGCGCGGCCCGCGCCGGGTCCTCGTGCTCGTACAGCGGCCGCCCGTCGAACTCCGCCAGCGCCCATTCGTCGCGCGGGAAGTGCGCGGGCACCCAGTCCATCAGGACGCCGATCCCGGCCCGGTGCAGCGCGTCGACCAGGTACTTGAAGTCGTCGGGGGTGCCCATCCGGGCGGTCGGCGCGTAGAAGCCGGTGACCTGGTAGCCCCAGGAGCCGCCGAAGGGGTGCTCGGCGACGGGCATCAGCTCGACGTGGGTGAAGCCCAGGTCCTTGACGTAGGCGGGCAGCTGCTGCGCGAGCTGCCGGTACGTCAGCCCCGGGCGCCACGAGCCGAGGTGCACCTCGTAGACGGAGAACGGCGCCGCGTGCACCGGCCGCTCGGCGCGCCGCTCCATCCACGCCGCGTCCTGCCACCGGTGGTGCGAGGCGTGCACGACGGAGGCGTTGGCGGGCGGGCACTCCGTACGGCGCGCCATCGGGTCGGCGCGCAGCGTCCGCGTACCGTCCGGCCGGGTGATCTCGAACTTGTACAGCTCGCCCTCGCCGATCCCCGGCAGGAACAGCTCCCACACCCCGGACGACCCGAGCGAGCGCATCGGGAAACCGGTGCCGTCCCAGTAGTTGAAGTTGCCGACGACGCGCACGCCGCGGGCGTTCGGCGCCCAGACGGTGAAGCGCGTCCCGGTCACCTCCTGGTGCACCATCGGCATCGCGCCCATCGCCTGCCACAGCTCCTCGTGGCGGCCCTCGCCGAACAGGTGGAGGTCCAGTTCGCCGACGGCGGGCAGGAAGCGGTACGGGTCGTGCACGGTCACATCGTTGTCGTCGTAGGAGACCAGCAGCTCGTACTCGGGGATCGCGGACAGCGGCAGGACGCCGCCGAACAGGCCGTCGCCCTCGTCGTGCAGGTCGGCGCGCAGCCCCTTGGCGAGCACGGTGACGGCCTTCGCGTACGGGCGCAGGACGCGGAAGAGCACCCCGCCGCGCACGGGGTGGGCGCCGAGCAGCGCGTGCGGGTCGTGGTGCGCGCCGGACAGCAGCCGGTCCCGGTCGCCGGGATCGAGCGGCGGCGCGGTCCGCACGCCCCGGCTCCCGCCGCTGGGCTCCGCAGCGGGCTCGGCGCTGTCGGTCCGGGCGCCCTCGGGCAGCGGCTCGCCGTGGTCCCGCTGGTGCGGCGGACGCTCGGCGGACGGCGGGGGGGTGGCGGGGGGGGGGGGGGCGGGGGGGGGGGCGCGCCCCCCCGGCCCC
>NZ_LGCW01000053.1:0-3973 GCF_001279365.1 Streptomyces sp. NRRL F-5755
AGGCGGCGGGGGCGGCGGGTACGCGCCGTAGGGCTGGGCGGGCGGCGCGGTGGGTGCGGCCGGGGGTGCGGCGGGCGGCGGGACCGGGGCCGCGGGCGGCGGAGTCGGGGCCGAGGGCTCCTCCTCCACGCTGATGCCGAAGTCCGTGGCGAGTCCGGCCAGCCCGGTGTCGTATCCCTGCCCGACCGCCCGGAACTTCCAGGCGCCCTGCCGCCGGTACAGCTCCCCGAGCACGAAGGCCGTCTCGGCGGTGGCGTCCTGGCTGTCGAAGCGGGCGATTTCGGCGCCGCTGCCCGCGTCGAGCACCCGGATGTGCAGCCCGGCGACCCGGCCGAAGGCACCCCCGTCGGCGGAGGCGGCGAGCACCACCTTGTCGACGGCGGGCTCCAGCCGGGCCAGGTCGACGGCCAGACTGTCGGTCACCGTGTCACCGGCGGGGCGCTTGCCCTCGTGGCGGACGGCTCCCGAGGCGTGCGCGGGCTGGTTGTAGAAGACGAAGTCCGCGTCGTCGCGGACCTTCCCCGCCGTGGTCAGCAGCAGCGCGGACGCGTCCACGTCCGGGGTGCCGGGCCCGGTGCGCCAGCCCAGTTCCAGCCGTACCGACGTGGCCGGTACCGCGACGTTGCTCCCCTTGGGCATCGGCATCGTGGTGCCCTTCCTCTCGCTTCGCTCGCCGGGCCGCTGTGCGGCGCCCCCTTCCGCACGGGGACAGGTTCCAACCTACTTGCCGAAAAATGTCCGCCGTTCGTCTGATGTGGACACAGCCTTTACACGATTCCTACGCGTGTTCGCGACCGATTTTGCCAAGTTCGCTCACATTGCGGATCGCGGGCTTCACGCGACACGTGAAACAACCCTCTTTTCAGGCTCCCCAACCGGCACATCGTGGGCTTAACTTATGAGGTATGACCTCCCCCCGCTCTACCTACGGCGGCGGCTACTACGCTTCGCCGTCCTTCCCGGACACCCCGATCTACGACTCCCTCGTCGCCGAGCGCGGCACGCCGCAGATTGCCCCGATCCGCGTCGAGTTGCCCTACGACTCGGGCTCCTCGTACATGCCGGCCCTCCCGTCGGCCCTGCCCGCGCTGCCCGCCGCGCCGTCCCAGCCGCAGCCCGGCCCCGGTTATCCGGGTGCCGCCGCCCAGCCGGTGGCGCCGCTCCAGAGCACCCCGGCGCCGTACATCCCGCAGCAGCAGACGGGCACCCGCGGCTATCCCGCCCAGCACCAACAGCCCCAGCGCCCCACCGGAAACAACGTCGGCTACGACGCCATGCGCCCGGCCGGCCCGGTCGCGCCCCGGCCCGCGCCGTCCCCGTACGACGACCCGTACGGCCGTCAGTACCCGCGCGGGTACTGACCCGGCCGAGCCGTACGCGGGCGGAGAACCGGTCCCGTACCCCGGTACGGGACCGGCCGCCGGGGTGCCGGGGGCGGCTGGCAGGATGGGGGCGTGCTGAATCCTTTCCTCCGCGCCATCCACCGCTATCCGGTCAAATCCGTGGCGGGGTCCGGCCCCGGCGAAGCGGTCGTGGAACCGTGGGGGATCGCCGGGGACCGCCGCTGGATGCTGGTCGACGCCGCGCACCGGTTCGTCACCCAGCGCGCCCGGCCGCGCCTGGCGACCGTCACCGCAGCGGAACTCCCCGACGGCGCGCTCCGGCTGACCGCGCCGGACATGCCGCCGCTGACCGTCCCCGTACCGGAGCCCGGTGCCACGGTCACGGTCGAGATCTGGCGGGACGAGGTCGAGGCGGTGCCCGCGTCCGGCGCCGCCGCCGAGTGGTTCAGCACGTATCTGGACGTGCCCGTACAGCTGGTCCACCTGGACGATCCGGCCAGGAGGCGGCCGGTGGACCCCGATCACGCGCGCCCCGGCGAGACGGTCGGCTTCGCCGACGGCTTCCCGCTGCTGCTCACCACCACCGCCTCGCTCGACGCCCTCAACTCCCTCGTCGCCCAGGGACGGCACCCGGACGAGGGCCCGCTGCCGATGGACCGCTTCCGGCCGAACGTCGTGGTGGAGGGCACCGAGCCCTGGGACGAGGACGAGTGGCGGCGGGTACGGATCGGTGAGGTCACCTTCCGCGTGGTGAAGCCGTGCGGCCGGTGCGTGATCACCACCACCGACCAGCGCACCGGGCACCGCGGCAAGGAGCCGCTGCGCACCCTGGCCCGCCACCGCCGCTTCGGTGACCAGCTCGTCTTCGGCCAGAACCTGATCCCCGAGGGAACCGGCACGCTCCGTGTCGGCGACCCCTTCGAGGTACTCGCCCGCCGCCCGCGCACCTGAGGGGCCGCCTCCCGGCCCCGCACGGCGGCCCGCTGACGCGCCGTCCGGCCCCGGCGCCCGCCCGCCGGCGGTGACGCGCGGGCCGCATTGCGGGCGCGTGTCCGGCTGCCTACAGTGAGCGCACGGCGATGCCGACAGCGGGAGTGACCAGGTGACGATGCCGTCCTGGGAAGTGCCCGGGGACCATCTCATTCCGGTGCAGCACATGCGTCCCGGGGACCACGCCTTTGTGAGCTACGACGATGACGAGGTGCGCTGGGAGGTCCTGACGGCCTTTGTGCGCCTCGGGCTCGCCCGGGGCGAGAAGGTCATCCTCTTCCCCGACCCGTGGCTTCCGGAGGCCGAGGTGCTGGCCCGGCTGGACTTCACCGGACGCAGCACGGTCACCGCCCGTGAGCGGGGGCAGCTGGTGCTGAGCAGCATGCGGGGGCTGATCCGCCCGGACGCCCGGTTCACGCCCGAGCGGCAGCTCGGGCGGCTGTCCGCGGAGACCGCGCGCGCCGCCGACGAGGGCTTCACCGGCCTGCGGGCCTTCATCGACATGCGGTGGGTGCCCGACCTGAACGCCGACGTACGGGTGATGATGCACCGTGAAACGCACGCGGACGCGCTGTTCGAGGGCCGTCCGTACAGCGAGATCTGCGCCTACGACCGCCGCTGGTTCGCCCGCGAGGTGCTGTACGCCATGGACCGGGCGCATCCGCGCAGTCTCGTGGAACGGCTCGGCACCCTGCGGACGGTGCGCGGTGCCGACGGCAGCCTGTGTTTCGTCGGCGAGGCGGACACCGGGGCGCGGGCCGACTTCACCGTCGCGCTGGAGCTGGCCCTGTCCGGCAGCGCCGGCGCCCGCCGGCTCACCGTCGACCTGACCCGCCTGCACTTCCTGTCGGTGGGCTGCGCCACCACACTGCTCACGCTCGCCGGACGGGCCACCGGGCACGACCTGGTCGAGGTCCGCTGCCATCGGCCGCAGGCGCGCACACTGCACCGGCTCGGCGCGGGCACGGTGCGTCGGCTGCTCATGACGGAGGTGGTGCGCCCGTGCTGACACCGGAACCGGCCATGTCCGAGGATGGCCCCGTGGACACGCGGACCGCCACCCGCCTGCTGCAGCGGCGCTTCACCGCGCGCCTGCTGCCGCAGCTGCGGCTGCTGGTGGAGGAGTGCGCCCTCCGGGAGGGCCTCACGGAGCCGCGGCGCGGCGAGTTCGTGCTGGCCGTCGACGAGATCGCGGGCAACGCGGTGGAGCACGCCGGCGGTTCCGGGCGGCTGGTGCTGCGGCGCGTCGGCGACGAACTGGAGTGCCGTATCAGCGATTCCGGACCCGGTTTCAGCGAGGCGCTGATCCCCGAACTGCTGCCGGGGCTCGACGGAGCGCACAACGGGCGCGGACTGTGGCTCGCGCGCCTGGTGGCGGACCGGTTCACGGTCCGCGCGGGCGCCGACGGGACACCCGGCGCCCGGGGCGCGGAGGTCATCCTGGCGGTACGGGTGCGATAGGACCGCACGTCCGCCCCCGCCCGGGCACCGGTCCGCGCGCACGGGCCCGGCCAGGCACCGGTCCGCGCGCACGGACCCGACCGGGCGCCGTCAGCGCATACGGACCCCGATCACATCCGCCGCAACCACTCCTGCGCCCGATCCCGCACGGTCTGCTCGCCCTGCTGCTCGGCCGTGTC
>NZ_LGCW01000054.1:0-17142 GCF_001279365.1 Streptomyces sp. NRRL F-5755
CTCCTGCGCCCGATCCCGCACGGTCTGCTCGCCCTGCTGCTCGGCCGTGTCGTCGTGCTCGTACTCCAGCTGGTCGATCACGGCGACCACTCCGTCGATACGGCCCGCCAGCCGTAGTGCCAGGGGCACTTCGCTGCTGCGCGTCAGCCGTCCGGACAGCGTGACCACTCCCGCCCGCACGGAGACGCCGATCGCGCCGGGCCGGAGGGCGAGGGTGCGTACGAGGACCTCGGTGACCAGTTCCTCGCGGATCTCCTCGTCCGGGCGCAGGAAGACCTTCAGCAGGTCGGTGCGGGTCACCAGTCCGCACAGCCGGCCCTCCGCGTCGACGACGGGCAGCCGGTCCAGCTTTCCGGTCACCATCAGCCGGGCCGCCTCGGTGACGCTCTGGTGGGGCCCGATGGTCACCGGTGGCGAGGTCATCAGCTCGCCCGCGCGCAGGCCGCGCTTCCTCGCGCGGGCCGCGCGGGCGCTGCCGGTCAGCCGGCGGCGGTTGTACCAGCGGTTCTGCAGGATGTCCTGGGCGGCCTGGCGGAACATCAGGTCCGTCTCGGAGATCACGCCCAGCACCTTGCCGTCCGCGTCGACGACCGGCAGCCCCGTCTTGCGGTGCCTGCCGAGCAGGTTGACGACTTCCCGGAACGAGGTGCCGGACCGGGCCTTGACGACCTCGGTGTTCATCAGCCGGCCGACCTGTCGGTGATCCATCGCGGGGCCTCCCTCAGGCAGGGATACAGTGTCGGCCGCCGCCCGGGGTCCCTGAAGGTCGCGCACACGGCGATACGGCGCACGCCCGGCAGGTGACGGAGTGCCGTACGGGCCGGTGACCGTACGCGGCCCGCCCCTCCCCACGGCGGCCCGGTGCGTGCCGCGCCGGTGATCTGCCGCCCGTTCCGTGCATGACGTGGGCCTGACGAGGTACCTGCGGACAGGGAGAGGGGGTACGAAGTGGTACGTGTCATCGCCGGGCTGTGGCGCTGGCGGCGCAATCCGCTGCGCCGGACGACGGATCTGCTGGAGGCGTGGGTGGCGCTGGCCGCCGTCGCGCTGATGGTGCCGGGCGGCGTCCTCGCCGGCCTGGCCGTGGGCGGCGTCGCGAAGGACGCGCTGCTCAGGTCCGTACGGACGCAGGCGCAGGAGCGGCACCGGGTCTGGGCGGCGGCGGACCGGGCCCTCCCCCACGCCTCCCTCGACCCGGACTCCGAGACGTCCTCCGGCCGCAACGCGCACCGCAGGGTGGAGGCCCACTGGACCGGGCGGGACGGCAACGGGCACAGCGGCCAGGTCGCCGCGCCGCACGCCGTGCGCACCGGCGAGCGGTTCCGTATCTGGACCGACGACCGGGGCCGGGTCGTGCCGCGGCCGATGGACGCCGGGACGGCCGGGGCGCACGCGGTGCTCGCCGGGCTCGCCGCCGCGGGCGTCGCGGCGGGCGCGGTCGAGGGCGGCCGGCGGCTGGCCGTACGACGGCTGCTGACCTGCCGCTACCGGCGCTGGGAGCGGGAGTGGGAGCGCGCGGACCAGGACTGGGGACGGGCCGGAGCGGGCAGCTGAACGGCCGCGGCGGGCACCGGAACGGGCCGCCGGACACCCGTCCGGGGGCTGCCGGACATACAGGCTGACCATGTCATCCGGCGCCCGCCGGGCGCGCTACGGTGGAGCGTCCAGCCTCCCGGCTGGGGTCCCGGGCATACGAACGCGGACATACGCGGACGTACAACTGCCGGGCCGGTAACAGCCGCACGAGGTGGGGGCACGACAGCGCCATGGCACAGGGCTCGGTCCAGGTGACGCACACGGGCACATCGCGGTGGCGGCGCCGCACGGGCGAGTACAGCTCGCTGGCCGCGGCCCTGGACGCCGCCGGGGACGGTGACGTGCTGACCGTGGGCGCCGGCACGTACCGCGAGAACCTGGTGCTGGCGCGCGCGGTGACGCTGCGGGGACCGGACGGCGCGCGCGGCTCGGTGCGGATCGCGCCCGCCGACGGCGTCGCGCTGACCGTACGGGCCTCCGCGACGGTCCAGGACATCCAGGTGGAGGGGCAGGACTCCACGGTGCCCGCGGTGCTGGTGGAGGACGGGGCGCCGGAGCTGGACGGGCTGCGGGTGGTGACGCGCTCGGCCTCCGGCATCGAGGTGCGCGGGGGCGCGCGCCCGACCGTGCGCCGCTGTTCGGTGGACAACCCGGGCGGCGTGGGCATCAGCGTGCTGGACGGCGCGGGCGGCATCTTCGAGGAATGCGAGGTGGTGGCCGCCGGCCAGTCCGGCATCGCGGTGCGCGGCGGCGCCCACCCACGGCTGGAGAACTGCCGGGTGCGGCACGCCTCGGGCGCGGGCCTGTCGGTCAACGACGAAGGCAGCGGCGTCGAGGCGGTCGGCTGCGAGCTGTACGAGATCAAGGGCGCGGGCGTGCAGGTGGCCGCGCGGGCGAGCGGCCAGCTCACCGACTGCACGGTGCACCGGACCTCGGCCGACGGGATCACCCTGGACACCGACGCGGTGCTCACGCTCGCCGACTGCGACATCCACGACATCCCGGAGAACGCCGTGGACCTGCGGTCCCGTTCGGTGCTCACGCTGACCCGCAGCACGGTGCGCCGCTTCGGCCGCAACGGGCTGTCGGTGTGGGACCCGGGCACCCGGGTGGACGCCAACCAGTGCGAGATCCACGACAGTACGGGCGACTACCCGGCGGTGTGGGTCAGTGACGGCGCGACCGCCGTGCTGGACGCGACGCGGGTGCACGACGTGCCGGACGCGCTGTTCGTGCTGGACCGGGGCTCGCGCGCGGACGTGGTGGACTCCGACCTGTCGCAGGTGCGCAACACGGCGGTGTCGGTGAGCGACGGGGCGACCGTGCAGCTCGACGACTGCCGCATCCGGGAGGCGGCGACCGGCGCCTGGTTCCGCGACCACGGCAGCGGCGGCACGCTCGCCAACTGCACCATCGACGCGGCGCAGACCGGCGTGATCGTGACCAAGGGCGCCGATCCCACCGTCGAGCGCTGCACGGTCGCCTCGCCGGTCGAGGCGGGCTTCTACGTCTCCGCCGAGGGCCGCGGCACGTTCGACTCCTGCCGGGTGACGGGCAGTTCCGGGTACGGGTTCCACATCATCGACGGGTGCCGTGCGACGCTGACGCGCTGCCGTACGGAGCGGTGCGCGCGCGGCGGGTACGAGTTCGCGGACGGCGGCGCGGGGCACGCGGGCGGGCCCACCGTGCGGGACTGCACCAGCGACGAGAGCCGCGCGGTGGGCGAGCCGCTGGTCCCGGCCCCTGCGGTGCGGGCGCCGGCGGCCGTGCCGGAGACGCGGACGGCGGGGCTGCTGGGGGACGTACCGGCGCGGAGCGCGCAGGCCGCGCCGCCCGCCGCCGAGCCCGCGGCGCCCGACGCCGGGCACCGGCCCTCCGACGAGGTGCTCGGCGAACTGGACCGGCTGGTCGGCCTGGAGAGCGTCAAGCGCGAGGTGCGCAGCCTGATCAACATGATCGAGGTGGGGCGGCGGCGTCAGGAGGCCGGCCTCAAGGCCGCCTCGGTCCGCCGCCACCTGGTCTTCACCGGCTCCCCCGGCACCGGCAAGACCACGGTCGCCCGGCTCTACGGCGAGATCCTGGCCTCGCTGGACGTGCTGGAGCGCGGGCACCTGGTCGAGGTGTCCCGGGTGGACCTGGTCGGCGAGCACATCGGCTCCACGGCGATCCGTACGCAGGAGGCGTTCGACCGGGCGCGCGGCGGTGTGCTGTTCATCGACGAGGCGTACGCGCTCTCGCCGGAGGACTCCGGGCGGGACTTCGGGCGCGAGGCGATCGACACGCTGGTGAAGCTGATGGAGGACCACCGGGAGGCGGTGGTGGTGATCGTGGCCGGGTACACGGCCGAGATGGAGCGCTTCCTGGCCGTCAACCCGGGGGTGGCCTCGCGCTTCTCCCGCACCATCACCTTCGCCGACTATGTGCCGGAGGACCTGCTGCGCATCGTCGAGCAGCAGGGCGAGGAGCATGAGTACCGGCTGGCCGAGGGGGCGGGCGAGGCCCTGCTCAAGTACTTCACCGCGCTGCCCAAGGGGCCGTCGTTCGGCAACGGCCGGACCGCCCGGCAGACGTTCGAGGCGATGGTCGAGCGGCACGCGGGCCGGGTCGCCCTGCTGACCGACCCGGACACCGACGATCTGACGCTGCTGTATGCGGAGGACCTGCCCGACCTGCCGTGACGGTACGTCAGCAGAGCGCGGTGGCCCCTGGTTCGCCGCGCTGGCGCGGCAGCCCGGACCCGAGCCGGGCGATCAGTTCGGCGCGGGTCTCCTCGAACACCGGGTCGGACTGGTAGTCGCCGTGGCCCAGGATCTGGGCGGGCAGCGGATGTTGCAGGGTCCGCCCGAAGGCGAGCGGGTCGCGCATCGGGCCGAGGTCGATGGCGGGCCCGCCCTCGCAGGTGAGCCGGATGGGGCCGCCGATGGGGTCGGTCAGCCGCCACAGATTGCGCCAGTCGTCCATCTCCCGGTGCAGCCCGGTGAGCGCCTCGGGGCCGAAGCAGGCCGGGAACCACCGTCCGTACAGGCGCTCCAGCGGTGATCCGTAGGTGAGCAGCGCGACCCGGCTGCGGGTGACCAGGTCGAGCTGCCAGACGGCCGCCGCGGCCAGCACGCTGCCCTGGGAGTGGCCGGAGATGACCAGACGGCCGTCGTTGTTCTCGGTCCAGGTGGCCATCCGCCACGTCAGGTCGGGGACGGCGCGCTCGGCGTAGCAGGGCGGGGCGAAGGGGTGCGCGGCGCGCGGCCAGAAGGTGCCGACGTCCCACAGGATGCCGATGGTGCGGCGGGTGGAGCGGTCGCGGTAGGCGCGCCAGCCCATGATGGCGAGCAGCAGCACCCCGGCGCCCATCAGCCAGGAGCCGAGCGATTCGGCGGTCGCGGCGGCCGTGTGGACGAGCACCGGCGTGCCTTCGGTGGCCCGGCCGGGCGCGCGGTCGGTGAGCCAGGCGCCGGCCACCGCGCCGGCGCCCAGCACCAGCGTCACCACGCAGACGGCGCCGACCAGGACGGGCGCGGAGTCGGTGAGCCCGGCCCGCGCGATGGTGCCCGCGATGCGGCGCGCCCGCTGCTCGTCGGGCCGCTCCTGCTTGTCGTACAGCCCGGGGATGTCCGGCTCGACCTTGCGGCGTACGAGCAGGATCTGCACCCCGGCCAGCAGCGCGAAGGCCGCGACGACCACCAGCAGAACCGGCAGCACCGACGCCTGCCAGGACAGCAGGACGGGCGGGCCCGCGATCGGGGCGCCCGGGCGGCCGGGGGTCGAGCCGCCGTCCAGCCAGTCCGCCAGCCGCTGCGCCGCTCCCCCGGTGAGCACGCCGCCCAGCGCGCACCCCAGCAGCGCGACGGCCGCGCCGTGCAGGCCCTTCAGCGCCGCGCGGCCGTCGCCGTGTCCGTGGCGGCGGGCGGCGGCCTGGAGGAGGGCCGCGGTGCCGAGCAGGCCGAGGACCAGCAGGCCCTGGAGGACGGCGATGCCGCCGAAGGCGCCGGTGCCCGGCAGGCGGTCGCCGCTGGTCCAGCCGGGCCGCGCCCAGGCCGTGTGGACGGCGGACAGCAGGAGGGCGCCGAGCGCGGCGAACGGCAGGGCCCTGACGAGGAAGCGGTCGCGGTGTTCGTCCGGTTCGGCCTCGGAGCGGGCGGTGCGGCACACGACGCAGACGGTCACCGCGGCCAGCAGCAGCACCAGGGTGAGCAGGGCCCACCCGGCGGCGGGCAGGAAGCCGCCGGCGCCCGCCCGCCGGTCGTGGTCCACGGCTGCCGTCAGCAGGGCGGCGGCGATGGTCAGCAGTCCGGCCGCGGTGTGCGCGGCGCGCAGCCGGGCCACCACCCGGCGGCCGTACCAGAATCCGGGGCGGGTCAGCGCGGGGCGCTGGGCGGGCGGTACGTCGCGGGAGGTGCCGGGGCGGCGCGGCGGCGGCGAGGCGGATTCGTACGCGCTCCACGTACGGCGGGAGAGCCACCACAGGAAGCCGACGAGCAGCAGCGGGAAGAGGGCGGCGATCACGATGCGGCGGCCCGGTCCGCTCCAGGCGCCGCCCTGTCCGGGGCTGAGGAAGCCCATCCAGGACTTGCCCGCCGAACAGGCGGCGCTGCCCGCGCACTGCCAGGCCGTCAGGTCCAGCGCCACTTCGCAGGCGGCGGCGACGAGCAGCACGGTCAGGCTGAGGGCGAGGAGGCGTACGAGGATGTCGTACAGGCGGTGGCCCTTGTGCCGGGAGGGTGCGGCGGGGCGCATCCAGTGGGCGAGGTTGGCGACCATGAAGGGCAGCAGGACGAGCCACAGGGCGCGGGCCCCGTTGCCGGAGGTGAGGTTGCACCAGCAGTACGCCTCGCGGACCGGTTCGGCGCGGTAGTCGTCGGGGCGCTGTTCGGCGTCGGCGTCGACGGCCCGGCGGTGGACCGCGGCGGTGTCGTCGCCGGTGACCAGCACGGTGCGCGGGTCGCCGAGCATCTTCTCGGGCGTGGTGCCGCCCACGCCGTGTACGAGGAGTTCCAGGGCCGGTTGCCGCCGCGGCGGCGGCTCGTGCGGGCCCTCCCCGGTGGCCGCAGCCGTATCGCTTGCGCTGTTCACGTGGTCCTTCCCCCGATGCCGTGCGGTGCCGCCCGGCGCCTGCACGGTACCCGGCGGCGAAGCGGCTGTCATGTCAAGTTCAAGGGCGTACGCGGACCCCGCACCCGCGGCCCCGGTGTCCCTCGCGCCTGCCTCTTTCCCCCTTCCGCTGCCGCGCACCCCACCCCATCGGGGCTGATGCCCCGCAACCGCGTGCGAGGATGAGGGCGAAACGGCAGCCGGGCGGAAGGGACAGGCCGGGGTGAGCGACAACCAGAACCTCCTCGCGGAGCAGCGTCGCGCTCTGATCCTCGACGAGGTCAGACGGCGCGGGGGCGTCCGCGTGAACGAGCTGACCCGCAGGCTCAACGTCTCGGACATGACGGTCCGGCGCGACCTGGACGCGCTCGCCCGGCAGGGCATGGTCGAGAAGGTGCACGGCGGGGCGGTGCCGGTCAGCGAGCCGAGCAGCCACGAGCCGGGCTTCGAGGCCAAGTCGGGGCTGGAGCTGAGCGCCAAGGAGGACATCGCCAAGGCGGCGGCCCGGATGGCCGCGCCCGGCGGCGCCATCGCCCTGGCGGGCGGCACCACCGCGTTCGCGCTGGCCCAGCAGCTGCTGGAGGTGCCGGACCTGACGGTGGTCACCAACTCGGTACGGGTGGCCGATGTGTTCTACAACGCGCAGCGGGCGGCGGCCGGCGGCGCGGCGCCCCGGGCGGGCGCGGCGACGGTGGTGCTGACCGGCGGCGTGCGCACCCCCTCGGACACCCTGGTGGGGCCGGTCGCGGACGCCGCGATCCGCTCGCTCCACTTCGACGTGCTGTTCCTGGGCGTGCACGGCATATCCGTGGAGGCCGGGCTGTCCACGCCCAACCTCGCCGAGGCGGAGACCAACCGCCACTTCGTGCGCTCCGCCCGCCGTGTCGTGGTGGTGGCCGACCACACCAAGTGGGGCACGGTCGGGCTCAGTTCCTTCGCCTCGCTGGAGGACGTGGACGTGCTGGTGACGGACCGGGGGCTGCCGGCGCGGGCCCGCGAGGAGATCGCGGAGCTGCCGCCGGAGCTGGTGGTCGCGGGCGAGCCGGGCGACGGTACGGACCTCTGAGGCACCGCCGCCCCGGGCCCCCGCCCCGGGGCCGCCTCAGCCGGGCCAGACGCCGGTCTCCAGGAAGTGGTCGATCGTGGCCGCGTACGGCGCGATGTCCAGGCCCTGGTCGGCCAGCCAGTTGTCCGAGTAGTACTTGTCCAGGTAGCGGTCGCCGGGGTCGCAGAGCAGCGTGACGACCGAGCCGGTGCGCCCCTCGGCGACCATCTCCGCGACGATCTTCAGCGCGCTCCACAGGCCGGTGCCCGTCGAGCCGCCCGCCTTGCGCCCGATGGCCCGCTCCAGGGCCCGTACGGCCGCCACGCTCGCCGCGTCCGGGACCTTCATCATCCGGTCGATGGCGCCGGGCACGAAGCTGGGCTCCATGCGCGGGCGCCCGATGCCCTCGATGCGCGAGGCGGTGGCGCAGTCCGTCTTCGCGTCGCCGGTGCGCCAGCCGTCGAAGAAGCAGGAGTTCTCCGGGTCGGGCACGCAGATGCGGGTGTCGTACTGCATGTAGTGCACATAGCGGGCGATGGTCGCCGAGGTGCCGCCGGTGCCGGCCGTGGCGACGATCCAGGCGGGCTCCGGGTAGCGCTCCAGCCGCAGCTGCTGGTAGATCGACTCGGCGATGTTGTTGTTGCCGCGCCAGTCCGTCGCCCGTTCGGCGTAGGTGAACTGATCCATGTAGTGCCCGCCGGACTCGGCGGCGAGCTGTGCGGAGACCGCGTAGACGGTCCGGGGGTCGTCCACGAGGTGGCAGCGGCCGCCGTGGAACTCGATCAGCCGGGTCTTCTCGCGGCTGGTCGTGGCGGGCATCACCGCGATGAAGGGCACACCGATCAGGCTCGCGAAGTACGCCTCGGAGACCGCGGTGGAGCCGCTGGAGGACTCGATGACGGGCTTGCCGGGCCGGATCCAGCCGTTGCACAGGCCGTAGAGGAACAGCGAGCGGGCCAGCCGGTGCTTGAGGCTGCCGGTGGGATGGGTCGACTCGTCCTTCAGGTACAGGTCGATGCCCCACTCCTCCGGCAGCGGGAAGCGCAGCAGATGGGTGTCCGCCGTCCGGTTGGCGTCCGCCTGGACCTTGCGGACGGCTTCTTTGAGCCAGGACCGGTAGTCCGGATCACTGCGGTCGATGTCCACGGTCGGCATCGGGCAGCCGCTCCCGTGCACCCGCTCCGGGCGGTCGGCTGGTGACTGTGCGGTGGTCATCGGCGTGCTCCCGACGTCGTACGGAGCCCGCGCTGACCGCCGGGCCTGTCCCGACTATAACCACCCGCAACACGCTTCTCACCTGCATAAACAACCCTTTGGGCAGCCCCAAGCAGAGCCTGGGGAAAAGCTGGCGGCGAGCTTTGGCCAAGGGGTACTGGTGCGCAGGGCACGACGGAGGCAGACTGCGCACCGAGGGTGCGGGTGCGGACCGCACGCCGTCGTGCCAAGGAGGAGATCGCCATGGCGGAGCCCGAATTCAACGCCACCGGGGTGCGTATAGAGAGATGGCTGCTCCGGTCGCTCACCCGGGCGGGCCAGGTAGTGATCAAGGACGGCAGGCTGGCCCTGCTCACGAGTTACGGCACCGAGATAGACAGCGCGCCGGTCCAGGCCGTACAGGCACACAAACCGCTGTTCGCGGCCCGCGACCGGGCACTCGCCACGATGAACGGGCACCGTTACTCGCTGACGCTGGGCACCCCGGACCGCTTCCTGGATGCCGTACGCGCGGCGCGCTCCGCGCGCGCCTGACAGGGTCTTTCGGGGGACGGTGCGGTTGCGGGAGCGCACTGGTGGGACGACCCTGGACTCGTATCACTGAGGGTTCACCAGCGGTGACACTGTGGTGGAAGGCGGCATCGCTGGATCCGATCTTCGCCCCCGTCGTACGAGGGCGCCCGACCTCATCAGGGAGTCGCGGTCGTGATCAGGCAGCCCAGCAGACACTGCACGGTGGAGCTACAGGCCCTTCCGGCACGGATCGGCCAGGTGCGCCGCATCGTATCGGCGCAGCTCCGCTACTGGCGTCTAGACGCCTTGATAGACCCGGCCGCGCTCGGGGTGACCGAGCTGCTGGCCAATGTGCACCAGCACGCCGTGCCCAGCAAGCAGTGCACCGTCGAACTGCTCGTCCTCCTGGATCAGTTGACGGTCTCGGTACGCGATCTGGATCCGCGGCTGCCCCGGGTACGGGCGGCCGGCGCCCTCGACACCGAGGGCCGCGGGCTGTCGCTGATCGCGGCCCTCAGCGAGAGTTGGGGGGTGCGCCCCGACGGCGGCGGCAAGGTCGTGTGGTTCACGCTTCCCACGCTCACGCTCGCGCCCGAGGAAGCCGTACGCCGTGCGGCGGCGGGGCGCTCGTCGTGCGCCCGCGGCGCGCTGCCGCGCGAACCGGCACACTCCCCCGCCGAACCGCCCCTGCGCGCACCGCTGGACACCCGTACGCGGGTACGGGGCGCCGGGGTCGTTTGAAAGGGTCCGGTCACCGGCCCGGTCCGCCGCGCATCGCTGCGGTGCGCGGCTGACATCCGGGGCACCGCGCTCACATCGCGCTGCCCTTGCGTCCGGCGCCGAACCGCTCGTCCAGGACGGAGAGCCGGCGCCAGTACTCGTCCTCGTCGATCTCCCCCGTCGCGAAGCGCCGGGCGAGCAGGTCGATCGGCGACGGGTCCGCGCCGCCCGCCGGCCCCGGCGCGGCGCCCCGGGGGCCGCCGAACCGCTGCCAGGGGCCGCGCCCGCGCCACACCGTGCGCCGCAGCAGCATGATCACGCCGAACACGACGGCCGCCCAGAACAGCGGGAAGAGCAGGAACCAGGGGCCGGGGCCGCCGGTCCACGGGTGCGCCAGGTCGAACATGAGGTCAGCTCCTTCTCGGCAGATGCCGCGGGTCCGGCACCCGTCGTGTGCACGGGCCCGGCGCGGTCCGGTGTCGTCCCTGTCGAGCCTGCTCCGCCGGGGGCCGCGGGGCGTCGTACGGCCGAGGGCACCGCGCGTACCACCGGGGAAGTACGCGCGGCTCCGGCCGCCGTCCGGCCGCCGCTGTTGATCTCTGTAACTACTGGTATGTACAGTACGGCCATGACCACCTCCGAACGGCTCATCGAGAGCACCCGGGAGCTCCTGTGGGAGCGCGGTTTCACCGGCACCAGCCCGAAGGCGATCCTGCAGCGCGCGGGCGTCGGCCAGGGCAGCATGTACCACCACTTCGCGGGCAAGTCCGACCTCGCGCTCGCCGCCATCCGCCGGACCGCGGAGACCATGCGGGCCACCGCCGAGACGGCCCTGTCCGGTGAGGGCCGCGCGTACGACCGGGTGCGGGCCTACCTGCTGCGCGAGCGCGACGTGCTGCGCGGCTGCCCGGTGGGCCGGCTGACCATGGACCCCGACGTCATCGCCGACCCGGCGCTGCGGCAGCCGGTGTTCGAGACGCTGGACTGGCTGCGCGGCCGGATCGCCGGAATCCTCCGGGAGGGCCTGGAGCAGGGCGAGTTCGACGCGGAAATGGACCCGGAGGGCACGGCCGCGGCCGTGGTCGCCACCGTGCAGGGCGGCTACGTGCTGGCCCGCGCCGCGGAGTCGCCCGCCCCCTTCGACACCGCCGTACACGGCGTGCTCGCCCTCCTCGCGGCGCGCACCACCCGTACGACGCACGGCGCCTGACGGCCCGCCGGCTCACCGAGAACGGAACGACATCCCCCATGGAGATCACCCGAAGCCGCCCGGACAGCCGGCCGGGCCCGGCCGAGCACTTCACCGGCACCGTGTGGCTGGACGAGCTGGCGGCGCCGCCCGCGCCGTCCCGGCTGCGCATGTTCAGCGTCCACTTCGCGCCCGGCGCCCGTACCGCCTGGCACCGCCACCCGCACGGGCAGGTCCTGTACGTCACCGAGGGCACCGGCCTGGTGCAGCGCCGGGGCGGCCCGGTCGAGGAGATCAGGGCCGGCGACACGGTGTGGACCCCCGCGGGCACCTGGCACTGGCACGGCGCCGCGCCCGGCACGTTCATGACCCACCTCGCCGTGGTCGAGGCGGCGGCCGACGGCACCACCACCGAGTGGGGCTGCCTGGTCGACGACGCCCGCCCCGAGTGAAGCCCGCTCTTCCCTGCCCACCTTCAGGAGCTCCCGTGCACGCCTTGCAGTACGCCGTCACCCTGCCCGCCGACTATGACATGGACATCATCCGTGACCGGGTACGCACCCGTGGCCATCTCCTCGACGCCTATGACGGGCTCGGGATCAAGGCGTACGGCGTCCGCGAACGCGGGATCGACGGTTCGCCCGTCAATCAATATGCGCCGTTCTACCTCTGGGCCGACGCCCCGGCGATGCACCGCTTCCTCCTCGGTGACGGATTCCGGGGCGTGATCCGCGACTTCGGGCGCCCGGTCGTGCAGCACTGGATGGGCGTCCACCACGAACGCGGCCCGTCGGCCGGGGCGGTCCCCCGCTGCTTCGTACGTCATACGCACACGCTCGCCGAGGGTACGGATCCGGCCACCGCCGTCGAGGAAGCGGTGACCGAGCAGCGGCGGCTGGCCCGTACGGACGGCGTGCACACGACAGCGCTGGGGATCGACCCCCGGCACTGGGAACTGGTGCGCTTCACCCTGTGGGAGGACGCCGCCCCCGAGGCGGACGGGGAGCGCTACCAGGTGCTCCACCTGTCCGCGCCCGGCGCCGGCCGGCTTCCGGCGGGTACCCAGTGGTGACCGGGCTGCCGGAGAACGCCGGCGCCCGCCCGGGACCCACCGTCCGTACCGTCTCCGGCGACGTCTCCCCCGCCGGCCTCGGCATCTGCGACGCCCATGACCACCTCTTCCTGCGCAGCCCGATGCTCCCCGGCCAGGAACTCGCCGACACCGGCGCGGCGGCGGCCGAGCTGCGCGCCTTCCGGGAGGCGGGCGGCGGCACGGTGATCCAGTGGACGCCGTACGGAATGGGACGGTGCGCCGCGGAACTGCCGGGGCTGGCCGCGGAGTCGGGCGTACGGATCGTCGCCGCGACCGGGATGCACCAGGCGGTGCATTACGCGCCCGAGGTGCTGGAGCGGGTGCGGGGGACGGCGGCCGGTGCCGCTGATCCGGGCGATCTCGCCGAACTGTTCGTGACGGAGCTGACGGTGGGGATCGGCAGGTGGGGTGGGGGTCCGGGCGGCACCCGGGGTGACGGCCCGGAAACTGCCGACGGCGCTGCCGTCCGGGCCGGAATGATCAAGGTCGCCGGCGGCTTCCACGGCCTGGACGCGCACGCCCGCCACACCATGGCCGCCGCGGCCGAGGCCCACCACGCCACCGGCGCCCCCATCGGCGTCCACTTGGAGCTGGGTACCGGCGCGTTGGACGTACTCGACCTGCTGTGCGGGCAGTTGGCGGTGCCGCCGGAGCGCGTCATTCTGGGCCACCTCAACCGCTCGCCCGACCTCGTCGTCCACCGGCAGGCCGCCGCGGCCGGGGCCTACCTGGCCTTCGACGGGCCCTCGCGCGCCAACCACGCCACGGACTGGCGACTCCCGGACGCCCTGGCCTCGCTGGCGGACGCCGGGTACGGGGACCGGCTGCTGATCGGCGGCGACACGACGACCGCGGCGGCCCGCTCGGTGAACGGCGGCCCCGGTATGCCCCACCTGCTGCGCCGATTGCGTCCACGGCTCGAACTCGCCCTGGGCGAGGCACTGGTGCGGCGGATCTTCACGACGAACCCGGCCCGCGCGTTCGCGGTGGCATGGGAATGAGCGTACGGACGGGGAGTGTCCCGGCGCCGCGGACGGAGTGACAATGGCGGCGGGCACACCCACCGGCCTCGGGCCGACAGGCACCCCCACCGGCCCCTGGAGGCACCGTGCGGCACCTCGGCATCCTCGCGCACAGCACCGAAGGCGCCGCCCTGTGCTTCCGGGCGTTCTGCCAGGAGGGCTTCGCCGAACTGGGCCCGTACGAACACCCGGACGTGACGCTGGACTGCATCAGCATGGCCCGCTCCCTGCCCGCCTGGGAGGCCGGTGATCACCACGCGGTCCGCGGGATCCTCCTGGAGAGCGCGGCCCGGCTCGCCCGCGCGGGCGCCGACTTCTTCGTCTGCCCCGACAACACCGCCCATATGGCGCTCGGGCTGCCCGGCGCGGAACTCCCGCTGCCGGGCCTGCACATCGCCGAGGTGGTTGCCGAACGCGCCGCCCAAGAGGGGTACCGGCGCGTCGGCGTGCTGGGGACCGCGTACACGATGGAAGGGCCGCTCTACCGGGACGCGCTGGGCGCCCGGGGTATCACGGCCGACGTTCCGGACGAGCGGGACCGCCGCACCGTCCACGAGATCATCTTCGCCGAGCTGGTGAACGGCGTGTTCTCCGCGGCCGCGCGAGAGGAGTACGTCCGCGTCATCGAGCGGCTGGCGGCGCGCGGCTGCGACGCGGTCGCCCTCGTCTGTACGGAGATTCCGCTGCTGGTGACCCCGGAGGTGGCGCCGCTGCCGACGCTGGACTCGACGCGGCTGCTGGCGCGCGCGGCCTTCGAAACCGCCGTCGGCCGGCGGCCCGTGCCGGTGTGGCGCGGGGGGCCGTCGGGCGGCTGAGGTACCGGCCGCTCAGCCGTTCCCGGCCTCCGTTCCCTCCCCCTCCAGGACCACCAGCGGATCGTCCAGCACCGGCTGCCAGGCCAGTTCCGCCGCGCCGACCAGGCTGTTGTGGTCGAGCGAGCACGGCAGGATCGGTACGCCGCCGCTGCGCCCCCACAGGCTGCGGTCGGCGACCACGGCCCGCAGCCGCTCCGGGTCGGCCTCCAGGAGTGCGCGGTGCAGGCCGCCGAGGATGATGCGGTCCGGGTTGAGGATGTTGACGAGCCCGGCGATCCCCAGGCCCAGCCGGTCGATCAGCAGGTCGGCGGCGGCCCGTACGGACGGGTCGTGGTACTCCTCGCGCAGCAGGTCGGTGGCCTGGCGCAGCAGCGAGCCCTCGGGGCCCGGCGCGCGGCGCGCGGCGCCGAGAAAGGCGAGCGGGTCCGCCTCGACGTCCAGGCAGCCGCGGCTGCCGCAGTGGCAGGGCGCGCCCTCCGGGTTGACGGTCAGGTGGCCGACCTCCAGGGCCAGGCCCGAACTGCCGCTGTGCAGCCGCCCGTCCAGGACCAGCGCGCCGCCGACGCCCCGGTGCCCGGAGGCGACGCACAGCAGGTGGCGGGCGCCGCGGCCGGCGCCGTGCCGGTGTTCGGCCAGGGCGACGAGGTTGACATCGTTGCCCGTGAAGCCGATGCCCGCGGTGACCCCGGGGATACCGGCCTCGGCGAGCGCGCGCCGGAAGAGGCGGCGGACGGGGGCGCCCGTGGGCCAGGCCAGGTGCAGCGGATTGAGCGCCTCGCCGTCGGGTTCGGCGACGGCGGACGGGATGGCGAGCGCGGCGCCCAGGCAGCGCCGCCCGGTCCGTTCGAGCATCCCGGCCCCGGACGCCACGACTTCGGCAAGTACGTGGGCCGGGTCGGCGGGGATGGTGTCGCAGCCGCTCTCGGTGGCCACGATCCGCCCGCCGAGGCCGACCAGCGCGGTGCGGTAGCCGTCGGCGTGGATCTGCGCGGCGAAGACGACGGGGCCGTTCTCGTCGAGGAACAGCCGGTGCGAGGGGCGGCCCTGGGACCCCGCCGAGGCGGTCGGGCGGGAGTCGACGGTGATCAGACCGAGCGCTTCCAGCTCCGCCGCCACCGCGCCCGCGGTCGCCCGGGTCACGCCGAGTTCCGAGGTCAGTACGGCGCGGGTGGGGGCGCGCCCGGTGTGTACGAGCTCCAGCGCGGGGCCGAGCGCGCCGCGGCCCCGCTCCAGCCTGGTTGTCCGAGTGTGGGTCACGCCCCCATTCTGGCTTTGTACCGGCAGTGAACAAAACACGGGCCGCCCTTCCGCGCGCCCGGACGCGGGCGGCCGGGCCGCTCACGGCGGGCGCGGCGGACATCGCGTACGGCCGGGAGCGGGGCGGCGGGTACCGCCGGGGGCCGGGTACGGCTACCGCACGGCGCGTACCGCCCCGTACGCGGGAGTCGATACGCGGATGCCGGGTACCCGGCCTGCCGGAAGAGACCGACGGCGGACCATAATGGGCTACTTGGTCATGGATTCGGCCAGGGCATCCGGCCGGAAGGCGCCGGCGTGCGCGGCGCGCGCCACCGCCGTCCGGCCACCCCGACACCTGGGGGCGGCATGAACACCACACCCCGGCTGCGCGGCCTCGCGCGGCTGACGTTCGGCAATCCGGTTTCGCTGGTCTATCTGGCCCTGGTGGTCGCGGCGGTGCTCTTCGCCCTGGTGGACCTGGTCTTCGTCGAGCATCAGGACGCCTCCTTCGCGGGCATCTGGGCGGTGCTGCTCACCGCGCCCACGGTCTTCCCGCTGTGGTTCGCCGGGGACGCGCTGTGGAGCGCAACCGGCTCCCCGTCGTGGTACCTGGTCCTGACGCTGGTCGTCGCCGCGCTGGTCAACGCGCTGCTCCTCGGACTGGTCCACCGGGGGCTGCGCGGCCGGCCGGCGCAGCGCGGGGCCGTTGTCAGTGGCGGCTGGCACACTCAGCGGCATGGAGACCACTGACTTCATCGACACTCTGGCGCACGACGGCCAACTCCTCGCCGACGCCGCCGAGAAGGCCGGGGCGGACGCCCCGGTCCCCACCTGTCCCGAGTGGCGCGTGCGCGACCTGCTCGTCCACACGGGCCGGGTGCACCGCTGGGCCACGCATTACGTGGCGAACGCCGTCCAGGAGAGGGTGACCCCGCCCGAGGGCCCGCAGCCGCCCGACGAGGCGCTCGCCGAGTGGATGCGCGACGGCTGCCGGACGCTGGTGTCGACGCTGCGCGCCGCCCCGGCGGACCTGTCCTGCTGGACCTTCCTGCCCGCCCCGTCCCCGCTGCATTTCTGGGCGCGGCGCCAGGCCCACGAGACGGCGGTCCACCGCGCCGACGCCGAGTCCGCGCTCGGCGCGGGCATCACCCCCTCCGCGCCCGCCTTCGCCGTGGACGGCATCGACGAACTGCTGATGGGCATGGTCGCGCGCAGGCCCGAAGCGCTGCGCACGGACACGCCGCGCATGCTTCGCATACGGGCCACCGGCGAGGCCACCGGGGCCTGGACGATACGCCTGTCGGACACGCAGCCGCAGGTGGAACGCACGGCGGACGCCCAGGAGTCGACCACCGCCACACCGGACTGCGAGATCCAGGGCCCGGCCCCCGACCTGTACCTGGCCCTGTGGAACCGCCGCCCGCTGGACGACCTGACGATCACGGGCGACACCGCACTGGCCCAGCTGTGGAGGGAGCGCTTCACGATCTGACGAGTGGGGAGGGGAGCACGACCGAGTAGGGAAGTGAGCACGACCGCCAGGGAACGGGGCAGGGCTGCCCGGCTGTCGGGGTGGGCGACGACTGCCGGGGGGCACGACTGTCGGGGGCACGACTGCCCGGGGGGGCGCGGCTATCGGGATAGGCACGACTGTCGGGGTGGGTGGGGGG
>NZ_LGCW01000055.1:0-16972 GCF_001279365.1 Streptomyces sp. NRRL F-5755
GGGGCGGCCGGGGGCGGGGCCGGACGGATGCCGGTTCCGGGGGCGGCGGCCGGGGGTGTCGTGGCCGGGGCCCAGGGTCAGGGGCCGGGGAGTCGTGCGGCGGGGCGGGCCATCCGATTCCGTACGCCCCGGTCTCGCACGATCGTCGGCACGCGGCCTCGGCGGCATGGCACCCTCTCCCGTCCGGCCGTGTCCGGCCGCTGCGTCGTGCGCGTCGTCCGGTCTCATCGGGGAATCAGCAGCGCCGCGTCGGCCTTCTCGGCGCAGGTGCGCAGCGCCTCGGCGGGGGAGCTGCGGCCGAGCAGTACGGCGACGATGGCCTCGCCGACCGCCTGCGAAATCTGCGGATACGCCGGGTGGACGGGCCGGACCCGCGCGGTGCTCAGCGCGGTGGTGAACACCGGCAGTCCGGTCGTCCGCCCTTCGTAGCCTCGCCACTCGGTCCGCCGGGCGGTCGCCGTGCTCAGCGGCAGACTGCCGCCGTTCACCGCCCACCGCACGTCCTGCGCCGGGTCGCCCAGCCAGCGCAGGAACTCGACCGCCGCGCGCGACCGGGCCGGGCCGTTGTCGAACACGGTCCAGGTGTCCGGCCCGGAGATCGTGCACGGCCGGCCGCTGTACGTCGGCGGCGCCACCACGTCGTAATCGACCTTGCCCGCCACGATGTCCGGCAGCTCCCACGGCCCGGTGGCCATCATCCCCATCCGGCCGCCGATGAAGACCTGGTGCATCTGCTCGCTGCCCGGCTTGGGGTCCACGTAGACGCTTCTGTCGGCGGCGAGCCGCGCAAGCGTGGTGAGCGCCCGCTCCCCGACGTCCTTGAAGCCGATGCTGTGCCCGTCCGGGGCGATCACCTCGCCGCCGAGGTCCCACACCAGCGGCCACAGCCGCCAGACGGTGTCCTCGTCGCCGGTGCCGGGCCAGCTCGTGCCGAAGGTGCCGCGGCCCGGGTCGGTCAGCAGGCGTGCCGTACGGATGAAGTCGTCCCACGTCCAGCCGGGCTTCGGGTAGGGCACCCCGGCCTGCCGGAACAGTTTCCGGTTGTAGACGACGCACAGGGTGTCCAGGACGGCGGGCGCGGCCCGCACCTTGCCGTTGAGGGTGACCGCCTCGCGGACCGAGCCCCACAACCGGGGCCAGTACGGGGTGTCCCGCAGCGTGTCGGTGAGGTCGACGACGCGCGGGCTGCGGGCCACTCGCGCCAGGTCGGCCCCGAAGATCAGCGCGATGTCCGGGTACGAGCCCGCGGCCAGCGCCGCCGTCACCTTCTGGAGCATCGCGTCGGCCACCACGCCGCCGCCCCCGGCGTCCACCCGGATACGGGACTGCCGGCGGTTGAAGTCGTCGACCAGCGACTGGATGGCCTTGCGGCCGGTGTCGGCCTGGCCGTGCCACAGCTCGACGGTGATCCGGCCGTCGGGACCGACACTGCCGGCCTCCGAGGAGGCACAGCCGGCGAGCAGCGGCGCACTCGCGGCGCCCGCGGCGAGGGCGGCGCCGGTGTGGAGGAGATGGCGGCGGGAGGGTCCGCCGGGGCGCCGGGGTGAGTTACGGGCACCCCGTGCCCATAACCCCGTCGTATCCGTACCCGCGCTGCCCGTACCCGTGCCCCCGCCCGGTGCGTCGCCCATCACCGGCCACCCCCTCGAAGAACCGGTCCGAGGTTCCGAAGAACCGTGTGCGGCCGCTCCCGGGCCCCCGAGCCGGACGGTCGGGAGCCCTCAAGAGCTAACCAGCAGGCACCGATCGGTGCAATGGTGCTGTCGCGACGGGTGAGGCGCCGCGGGGCACCGTCCTCAGCGCCGCGATGTCGCGTCCGTGTACGTGAACCGGTCCGCGTCCACCGTCGCACTCGTGCCGCCCGCCGTGGTCACGGTGACGTGCACGGTGCCCGACCCGGCGGGCGAGGTGCTGCTGCAGAACGAATCCCCGCAGGACACATGCGCCGCCGGCGTGCTCCCGAACGCGATCGTGCCGCCCGCCAGGTTCGAGCCCAGCACATACACCGAAGTCCCGCCCCGCGCCGGGCCGCCGCGCACGCTCAGCCCGGTCACCACCGGAGCGGCGGGCGGCGCGGGCGGCGGCCCGGTGTACGCGAAGCCGCTCGGCGCCCCGGCCGCTCCGCCCGGCGTCACGACCGTGACCGGAACGCTGCCGGAACCGCCCGGCGAAGTGGCGGTGCATTGCGTGGCCGTGCAGCTGACGTTCTTGGCCTGTTCGCCGCCGAAGAGGACGAAGCCGGTGTCCAGGCCGGTCCCGGTGAGGGTGACGGCGGTGCCGCCGGCGCCCGGCCCGGTGACCGTGCCGATCGCGGTCACCACCGGCCGGTCCGGCACCTCGGCGGGCTGCTGCGGGCCGTTGACCGTGTACGTGCTCACGTTGTTGGCGGGGTTCGCGTCGTCACGGTTGGCGACGGTGGCCCTGATCACCCCGGACGGCCGCTCCGCCCCCGAGGACACCTGCACCTTCATGAAGTCCCCGCGACCGGGCACCCGCGTCCCCCGGAAGGTCGCCTCCAGATGCCGCCCGTCCGGCGACACCCGCTCGCTGAACGTGTAGTCGTACGGCGTCGAGTACATCAGCGCGCCACTGGTCCGCAGGCCGGGCGGCAGGTCCACGGTCAGATGAGTGATCCCGGTGGCGTCGGCCGTACCGACCGAGGTCCACTGGACGGAGAAGTTCCCGTAACTGTTCGGCTGCGTCGGGTAGTTGCCCGCCTGCGAGACGGCGACGTCCGGGCCGGTGGCGGTCGAGCCCTGGCCGGTGGCGTCCGCCGCGAGGGCGGGGCCCGCCGCGAACAGGGCGGTCACGGCGAGGACGAGGGCCGACCAGGCCGCTGCTAATCGAGTCGTCATGCTCTCCGTCATCGCCCGCACGGGTGTTCCTGTTACGCCCCTTCCGTCACGCCTGTGGCCGGATGGGGGAAATCCGGCCGTACGCTCAACTGGCCTCCCAGTTCTCGGAAGCCCAATGCCCGTGCCACCCGCCGCGAGGCTGGTGGCCGGGCGCGCCACTGGGGCAGCAGCGCGGCGGCGAGGGCGTGTGCCGTGGCGGCGGATGCCACGCGCCGGGCGAGGCCCTGGCCGCGCCGCTCCGGCGCGGTGAGGACGCAGAGGTGGGCGGTGTCGCGGGGCCAGTGGCGGTAACCGGCGGCGGCCAGGAGAGGCGGTCCGGTTTCCGGGTGGCCGGTGTCGTTCGGGCGGTTGGGGGCTTCCGATGTCTCGCCCCGCATACGGAGGGCGAAGACGGGCGAGGTGACTTCGCCAGTCCGCTCTCGTCCGCGTCCGCAGGGCCGACCGCTCCCAAAGGAGCCTGCACGGCCGGATGTTCGACCGGAAGACGCTCCGCCCCGCCGTGCACGGCGCGTTCGCCACCACCGGCGCCGCCAACCTGCACGCCGCCGTCTGGGTACGGGACCTGGCCGCCCTCTACCGGCTGATCACCCACGACCTGGCGGGCCTGGGCATCGGCGGCGTCGAAACGCTCCTCGTCGGTCACGCGGTCAAGCGCCCGGGTCGCTGAGCGGGGCAGATGCCGGTACGCGTGCCCGCGAAGCCACTCGACGGAACGGGAATCGCCGCCTACCATCTGCGGCGACGGCATCGCGTGTCGGTCACCGGCCGGGTGAGGCATGGAGGTGCCCGAGAGTTTGCCTTACGGAGGCATGACTCAGTGTCAGTGCAGTTGAACCACACCATCATCCACTCCCGGGACAACCGGGAATCCGCGGAATTCCTGGCGCACCTCCTCGGACTCGAAGTCGGCGCGGAATGGGGCCCGTTCATCCCGCTGGAGACCAGCAACGGCGTCACCCTGGACTTCGCCACCATCCCGGCGGAGTCGATCGTCATGCAGCATTACGCGTTCCTGATCAGCGAAGCGGAATTCGACGCGGCCTTCGCCCGCATCCAGCGGGCCGGCCTCACCTATTACGCCGACCCGCACGGAAAGCAGCCGGGCGAGATCAACCACAACGACGGCGGGCGTGGCGTCTACTTCTTCGACCCGGCCGGCCATGGGATGGAACTGATCACCCGCCCGTACGGGAGCGGTGCCGCGCAAGAGGACTCCGCCACCTGAAAGTCCCGGCCGGGCCCCTCCTACCGGAAGACCGGACGGCGGCCCGGCAACAACAGCGGTATCCGCACCCCCACCTGACCACGTGACGGGGGCGGGCGCCCGTGGCATCGCCCCACGGGCGCCCGCACGGCCTCATCGCCCCCGCTATACGGGTTTGCCCGTGGGGTTGCTCGGCCGCCGGCGACCCCGCGGTCATGCGATGGCCTGCCCCGTGGTGCGCACCCCTTCCAGCAGCGCGACCAGCTCGTCGGGCGCGTCGATCATCGCGTCGTGGCCGCTGCGCAGCTCGAAGTAGCGCCAGCCGACCGACTCGTCGCCCCGGGACAGATCCAGGTGGAGCCGGGCCCGGCCAAGGAGGCGACCCAACACCGCCCCGCTACCCACGCCCCTCCCCCCCCACCTCCCGTCCCAACCCCAGCCCCCGCAACCGCTCCGGGTCCGCCAGGATGTCGATGGCGACGATCTTGCCGCCCGCGATCGTCAGGCCCATCACCGACACCGGCCCCCCGTCCACGACCGTCACGATGCCCATCGCCCCGTTCACCAGCGCGGGCCGGGCGAAGTGCGCGAAGCGCCGGAACATGAAGGCCCGTCCGGCGACCTCCCGCGCTCCGCGGGCCGTCGCGGTCAGGCCCGGGAACCCGGTGCCCGTGTCGGCGCGGAGCACCACGTCCGGGTCGAGGACCGCGACCAGCGCCTCGAAGTCACCGCCGCGTGATGCGGCCATGAAGGCGTCCACGACCTCCCGCTGCCGGGCGAGGTCGGTGTCCGGGGTGGCCGTCCCCCGTACCCGGCGGCGCGCCCGGCTGGCCAGCTGCCGCGCCGCGGCCGGGGTGCGCCCGACCACCGGCCCGATCTCCTCGAACGGCACGGCGAACATGTCGTGCAGCACGAACGCCAGCCGCTCCGCGGGCGCCAGCGTCTGGAGCACCACCAGCAGGGCCAGCCCCACCGAGTCGGCCAGCAGCGCCTGGTGCTCGGGGTCGATCCCGTCCGCGCCGCCGACGACGGGATCGGGTACGCGTACGTCGAGGGACTCCTCGCCGCGCGCCGTACGCGAACGCAGCATGTCCAGGCACACCCGGCCGACCACGGTCGTCAGCCACCCGCCGAGGTTGCCGACGCCGCTCACGTCGGACCGGCTCAGCCGCAGCCAGGATTCCTGCACGGCGTCGTCCGCCTCGCTCAGCGAACCGAGCATGCGGTACGCCACGGCCCGCAGATGCGCTCGGTGCTCCTCGAAGCGCTCCGCCAGAAATTCGTTCTCGTCCACCGGTCACATTCTCCCGTCGGGTTCCGTCACCGCTATGACGAACCGTTTCCGCCCGATGTGACCGGCAGCCCGCGGACGACCGGAAGTTCCTGCCCCATGCGCACTCCGCCCCCGCCCCGTCACCTCACAAGCGAATGTGCTTGAGACTCGTCCACGTGCGGCGCAGCCGGCCCTGGAGCGCGCTGTCCGTGTTGGGGACCAGGCCCAGCCCGGTCGTGGCGGCGATGTGGTCGGCGACCTGCGGCACCGTGAGCCGGTCGGTCCACACGTGGTCGGCGAACTCCGGGCCGCTCAGCCGCTCCAGACAGCGGTCCAGCTTCGCCACGGCGAAGCTCTCCCGCCGCAACGGGGCGTCCTTACCGGCGACGAACCCCACGGCATGCCCGAAGTTGCGCTCCCGCAGCCGCCGCAGCACCGTCCGCCGTTCCGCGAGCAGCGCGAAGTGCCGTACGTCATGGCCGCGTTCGCGCAGCCGCCCGACGGTCTCCTGGAAGTACGCCGGTTCCACGAGCGTCATCGGCGCGATCACCGTGCCGGGATGCTTGGTCAGCACCAGGTCGAGCACCTCGTAGACGCCCTGCCGCCACGCCGGAAAGTCCTGGAAGTCGCCACGCAGCGCCGGCGGCGTCATCCGGTGCAGACCGAAACCGACGCGTTCGGGGTCGCAGACGACACTGCCGGGAAGACGGCGCCGGATCTCGTACGCGGTCTGCGTCTTGCCGCCACCGAAAGGACCGTTGATCCACAGGAGCATGGGCAGCACCCTACGAGTTTGGGGTCCGGTGGGGCGAGGGGGTGAGCGCCGCGCTCGTGGTGCGCGTGCCGGTACGGCACGTCAGCAGCGTGCAGCCGAGGAAGAGCAGCCCGGCGAGGAGCTGGAGCGCGGCGGCGGTCAGCAGGGCGCCGGGCAGCGACCGGGCGGCGAGGGGCCCGGCGAGGCCCGCGCCGAGGGCGAAGCCGGTGATCTTCAGGCTGGCGCCGGTGGTGAAGACCTGGCCGCGCAGGTGCTCCGGTGCCTCACGGTGGCGCACGGCGAACAGCGCCGTCAGTTGCGGCCCCTCGCCGAGGCCCGCGAGCACCGCCGCGCCGAGGAGCAGCGCGGGCGGCCCGGCCGCCGCCGTCATCAGGAGTGCGACGGTGAGTACGGCGGTGCTGCACACGAGGACGGTGTCCGGGTGCAGCAGTCTGGGGCGGCGGGCGAGTCCCGCGTTGGCGAGGAGGGCGGAGGCGGCGACGACGGACAGCAGGAGCACACCGTGCCGCGTGTCACCGAGGAATCGCGCCCCGAGCAACGGGCTGCAAGCGGTCAGCATGCCCTGGCCCGTACAGGAAACCACCGAGGTCACGGTCGCGCGGGCCAGTGGCGGGGTGTGGCGGACGGCCCGGAACCCGGCCGCGAGGCCGGCCAGGACGGAGGGGGCCGCCGGAGGCTGGCGGGAGTCGGTGCGGCGGACCGGGCGGTCCGGATCACGCGGGTCGGGCTGCGGACGGGGCTGCGGGCCGGACTGTGGATCGGGCTCCGGGGCGGGCTGCGGGCCGGACAGTGGGGTGGGCTGCGAACCGGGCTCCGGGTCGGACCGCGCTCCGGTTGGCGTCCCGGACTTCAGCGACCGCGGCACCGCAGGCTGTGCCCGTACGGACGGCCCCGCAGGCAGCTCGCATACGGACGCCCCCGCAGACACCCCGCATCCGGACGCCCCCACAGGCCCCCCACCCCCACACCTCACCCCAGGCAACCCACAGGCACCCGGCACCGCCACCAAGATCAAAGCGGCAGCCACCAGCACCCCCGCCGACGCCCCGGCCACCCCGGTGACCAGCCCGGCCAGTGCCGGCCCCGCCAGCGAAGCGGCGTTGAATGTCATCGCGTCGAGAGCGGTCACCCGGGGCAGCAGTCCGGGCGGCGCGACGAGCGGTAACTGCGCGGTCCAGCCGCCGGAGAGGGCGGGACCCAGCAGCCCGGCTCCCAGCGCGACGATCACCGTGTCGACGAGCGGTACGTGTCCCAGGCTCGCCAGGACGACGGCCAGAGCCGCCGCGTATCCGGCGAGCGCACCGGCCAGCAGGCGGCCCGGCCTGGCGGACCGGTCGAGCAGGACGCCGAAGAGCGGACCGCCGACCGCCGCCGCGATCGTGATCGCGGCCAGCAGCGCGGGGCCCGTGGACGCCGATCCGGTGAACGCCGGCCCGGCCACCAGCAAGGCGGGTCCCGACATCTCGTCGCCCGCGCGCGCCAGTGCCGCGCCGGTGAGGGCGGATCCCACCGCGTAACGCTTTCGCATGCGCGCCACGGTAGATACGTAACGGAAACCTTGACCAGATGCGTTACATGCCGCCGGACGCTGCACTACCGTCGGCTCACATGCAGCCCACGACCCCGCCCGCCGGACACCGCGACGAGACACCCGCCGCGCGCCGCGAATGGACCACCCGGCATGCGGTGCAGGCCACCGCCCGGCGTACCGCCGCCCTCGTGAACGCCCTGGTGGACGAGGCGCCGTCGGCGGACACGGTTACGGAGGTCCTGCGCGAGCACGGGGAGGACGGGCCGATCGAGCTGTCCGCCGACGATCTCGCGGAGTTGCGGTCCGCCGCCCTGCGGCTCCGCGAGGTATTCGCGGCCGACGACGCCGACCGCGCCGCGGAGACGCTGAACCGCCTCCTCCGGAGCACGACCGGCACGCTGCGCCTCACCTCGCACAACGGCGCGACTCCCTGGCACCCGCACCTGGACAGCGCCGACGACGCCCCATGGGGCGAGTGGTTCCTCGCCTCGTCGTGCCTGAGCCTGCTGGTCCTCCTGTGGAATCACCAGCGCCCGCCCGGCGGCGTCTGCGCCTCGCCCGCCTGCCGCAACGTCTATCTCACCCTCGGCAGCGGCCCGCAGCGCCGCTACTGCTCCCGGCGCTGCGCGACCCGGGAGCGCGTGGCGGCGTACCGGCGGGCGCGGGGCTGAACCGGGCGCGCCCAAGCCCAGCCGTGCCCCGCCCGCCCTGCCCACCCCGCCCGTCCTGCGGACATCGCCCTCAGCGCGCCACGACCGCGTCGAACAGTGCCCAGCCGTCGGTCTCCACGTCACCCGGCTCCGCCGGCAGCAGACCGCGCGCCGTCGCCTCGTCGAGGAATCGGCGGACCACGCCGGGCTCGTGGAGATTGAGGTGGTGGGATTCGGTCGCGGCCGTGCCGCCGGGCAGGTGGCCGTCGCCGATGGCCCGGCCGGGCCCGGCCCTGAAGACGATCCGCAAGGTCGACCGCGTGCCCGTCCGGTGCAGCGACAGCACTTCCCGGCAGTCGGGGTGCCGGTGGCGTACCGACCACAGCCAGTCCGTGCCGTCGACGGACAGCCGCCGGATCCGGTTGTTGCTGCGCATCGCGCCATCGTACGGACGGCCCCGCCCCCGTCAGGGCCCAGCCGTCGTCAGGACGCCGCCGTGAAGATCAACGACGCGTTGTGCCCACCGAACCCGAAGGAGTTCGTCAGGGCGGCGGACACCGCCCCCTTCCGCGGCTCGCCCATGACGACGTCGAGACCGATCTCCGGGTCGAGGGTGTCCACGTTCTGTGTCGCGGGCACGATGCCGTCCCGTACGGCCAGGATCGCGGCGAGTGCGCCGACCGCTCCGGCCGCCCCGAAGAGGTGGCCGGTCATCGACTTGGTCGCGGTGACGGACGGGTGGGTGCCGATGGCGTCCTTGAGCGACCGGGACTCCACGAGGTCGCCCAGGGGGGTGGACGTCGCGTGGGCGTGTACGTGGTCCACCTCGTGCGGGGCCAGTCCGGCGGCGGCCAGCGCCAGCCGCATCGCGCGGGCCTGCCCCTCGGGGTGGGCGGCCGTGATGTGGTGGGCGTCCGAGGTGACGCCCGCGCCCGCGAGGGTGGCGTGCGCGCGGGCCGCGCGGAAACCGGCGCGCTCCAGGACGACCACGGCCGCGCCCTCACCGATCACGAAGCCGTCCCGGTCCACGTCGAACGGGCGGGACGCCCGCGACGGCTCGTCGTTGCGTGTCGAGTGCGCCTTGGCCTGCGCGAACCCGGCCAGCGGCAGTGGGTGGAGGCACGCCTCCGCGCCGCCCGCCACCACCACGTCGGCCCGGCCGAGGCGGATCAGGTCCAGGCCCATCGCGATGGCCTCGGCCCCGGAGGCGCAGGCGCTGACCGGGGTGTGGGCGCCGCCGCGCGCGCCCAGTTCGATGCTCACCCAGGCGGCGGGGCCGTTCGCCATCAGCATCGGCACGGTGTGCGGGGACACCCGCCGTACGCCGGAGGTTTCGAGCACGTCGTCCTGGCCGAGCAGGGTGAGCGCGCCGCCCGTACCCGTACCGATCACCACGGCCAGCCGTTCCGGATCGACCTCCGGCGCGCCCGCGTCGGCCCACGCCTCGCGCGCCGCGACGAGCGCGACCTGCTCGCAGCGGTCCATGCGCCGGGCTTGTACGCGGGCCAGGACCTCGGTCGGTTCGACCGCGAGCCGGCCCGCGATCCGTACGGGCAGCGAGGCCGCCCACTCCTCCTCGATGGCGCTGATGCCGGACCGCCCGGCCAGCATGCCGTCCCAGGTCGCGGCGGCGGTCCCGCCGAGCGGCGTCGTGGCGCCGAGTCCGGTGACCAGTACGGCGTCGGTGGCAGCAGACATGGGAAGCCCCCTTTGTTGTATGAGCACAACTCTCCGGGCCGCGTACGGCCGGTGAGTGATCAACTTGGGGTCGACTCTTCCAGCCGGTTGTCGAGATTTCAGGTGCCAACCTCGACGGAGTCCGGCCGCTGGATTTTGTAAGGTTCCTGCAATCGGTGGCAGCGGTAAGGGGAGTGGGACGGGGAGCGGGTGCCTGGGGCGGCGGTCAGGAAGGACGCGCTACGGGGTGGCCGGGCGGCTTGCCCGGCGGCTTCACACAGGCCGCCGGTCCGCCCGCCCCGCCTCATTCACCCCATACGGGCAGGGCCCTTCCTGGAAGGGCCCGATCACGAGATATCTTGATGTCGAGCAATGTTGCAGACGTGGAGCGGAGCACCGGTGACTGACTCGACCATCATCTACACCCACACTGACGAGGCCCCGGCCCTGGCGACGTATTCGTTCCTGCCGGTGATCGAGGCGTACGCCTCGACGGCCGGGGTCGCGGTGGAGAGCCGCGACATCTCCCTGGCCGGCCGCATCATCGCCGGTTTCCCGGAGTGGCTCCAGGAGGACCAGCGGATCGACGACGCCCTCGCCGAGCTGGGCGAGCTGGCGAAGACGCCCGAGGCCAACATCATCAAGCTGCCGAACATCTCGGCCTCGATCCCGCAGCTGAAGGCGGCCATCGCCGAGCTCCAGGAGCAGGGCTACGCGCTGCCGGACTACCCGGACGACCCGAAGACCGACCAGGAGCGCGACATCCGCGCCCGCTACGACAAGGTCAAGGGCAGCGCCGTCAACCCGGTGCTGCGCGAGGGCAACTCCGACCGCCGCGCCCCCGCCTCGGTGAAGAACTACGCCAAGGCCAACCCGCACCGGATGGGCGCCTGGTCGGCCGACTCGAAGACCAACGTCGCGCACATGACCGCCGACGACTTCCGCTCCACCGAGAAGTCCGTGGTCATCGCCGAGGACGGCGCGCTGCGCATCGAGCTGGCCGGTGACGACGGCTCGACCACCGTGCTGCGCGAGTCGGTACCGGTGCTCGCCGGCGAGGTCGTGGACGCCTCCGTCATGCGCGTCGCCGCGCTGCGCGAGTTCCTCAAGGAGCAGGTCGCCCGCGCCAAGGCCGAGGGCATCCTGTTCTCCGTGCACCTGAAGGCCACGATGATGAAGGTCTCCGACCCGATCGTCTTCGGCCACGTGGTGCGCGCCTTCTTCCCGAAGACCTTCGCCGCGTACGGTGACGTGCTCGCCCAGGCCGGCCTGACCCCGAACGACGGTCTGGGCGGCATCTGGAAGGGCCTGGAGTCGCTGCCGCAGGGCGAGGAGATCAAGAAGTCCTTCGACGCGGAGCTGGCCGAGGGCCCGGACCTGGCCATGGTCGACTCGCACCGCGGCATCACCAACCTGCACGTCCCCAGCGACGTCATCGTCGACGCCTCCATGCCGGCCATGATCCGTACCTCCGGCCACATGTGGAACAAGGACGATCAGGAGCAGGACGCCCTCGCCGTCATCCCGGACAGCTCGTACGCCGGCGTCTACCAGGCCGTCATCGAGGACTGCAAGGCCAACGGCGCGTACGACCCGTCGACCATGGGCTCGGTGCCGAACGTCGGCCTGATGGCGCAGAAGGCCGAGGAGTACGGCAGCCACGACAAGACCTTCGAGATCCCCACCACCGGCACGGTGCGGGTCCTCGACAAGGACGGCAACGCCGTACTGGAGCAGACGGTCAGCACCGGCGACATCTTCCGCATGTGCCAGACCAAGGACATCCCGATCCGCGACTGGGTCAAGCTGGCCGTCACCCGCGCCCGCGCGACCGGCGACCCGGCGGTGTTCTGGCTGGACGAGGACCGCGCGCACGACGCGAACCTCATCGCCAAGGTGAAGCAGTACCTCCCCGAGCACGACACCGAGGGCCTGCAGATCGAGATCATGTCCCCGGTCGAGGCGACCAAGTTCTCGGTCGAGCGCATCCGCCGCGGCGAGAACACCATCTCCGTCACCGGCAACGTGCTGCGCGACTACCTCACCGACCTGTTCCCGATCCTGGAGCTGGGCACCAGCGCCAAGATGCTCTCGGTGGTGCCGCTCATCAACGGCGGCGGCCTCTTCGAGACCGGCGCCGGCGGCTCCGCGCCCAAGCACGTCCAGCAGCTGGTCAAGGAGAACTACCTGCGCTGGGACAGCCTGGGCGAGTTCCTCGCGCTCGCGGTGAGCTTCGAGCACCTCGCGCAGAAGACGGGCAACGCGCGCGCCCAGATCCTCGCGGACACCCTCGACCGCGCGACCGGCACGTTCCTCGCCGAGAACAAGTCGCCCAGCCGCAAGCTCGGCGGCATCGACAACCGCGGCAGCCACTTCTACCTGGCCCTGTACTGGGCCCAGGAGCTGGCCAAGCAGACCGAGGACACGCAGCTGGCCCAGTCCTTCTCGGCCCTCGCGACGACGCTGGCCGAGCAGGAGCAGAAGATCGTCGACGAGCTGATCGCCGTCCAGGGCAAGCCGGCCGACATCGGCGGCTACTACCAGCCCTCGGTGGCCAAGGCCGCGGCCGTCATGCGCCCGTCGCAGACGTTCAACGAGGCGCTGGCGACCCTCGGCAGCTGATCCGGCAGCGGCGGACGGGGCGCCCCGTCCGCCGCGCCACCCGCACGGGTCCGCCCCGGCCGGCACTTGCGCCCGGCCGGGGCGGACCCGTTCCGCTTTCCGCGGCCAGCCCCTACCCGTAGTACTCAGGAGCTACGCGCCAGGTGCACTCCCCGGCGGGACGCCGACCACCCGGCGTGATCCATACATTCCGTACCGCAGCCCGCACTTCACCGGTACGGAAGGAACCCCCACATGGCGACCCGCCCACGCGCCCGCCGCCTGCGCCGCGCCCTGCTCGCCGCGCTCGTCACCGCCTCGGTGGCGGTACCGGTGTCCGGCGCGGCCCGCCCCGCGGCCGTACCGGCACCCGCACCCGCCGCCCTCGCGCCGCTCGCCGCCGCGACCCCCGCCGCCCTCGCCGGCCGCTACGCCGCCGGCCGCGACGGCATCCTGGCGGCCGAGCGGGCGGCGGCGCACCACGGCGACCGGGCGCGGGCCGCCGCGCTGCGCGCCATGGCGGCGCCCACGCGCCAGTTCCTCTCCTTCGACGGCCGGGACGGCGGCCGGACCGCCGAAGTCGTCGGCGATGTCCTCCTGATGGACATCCGCATGCCCGGCCTCGACGGCATCGAGGCCACCCGCCGCCTCACCGAGGCCGCCGGATCGACCGTCAAGGTCCTCGTCCTGACCACCTTCGACCTGGACGAGTACGTGTACGAGGCGCTGCGCGCCGGCGCGTCCGGCTTCCTCCTCAAGGACGCCTCGGCCGCCGAACTCGCGCAGGCCGTACGGGTGGTGGCGGCGGGCGACGCGCTGCTCGCGCCGAACATCACCAAACGCCTGATCGCCGAGTTCTCCCGGATGGCCGCCGCGCCCCGGGCGCCCCTGAAGGACCGTGTCGGCGATCTGACGGAACGCGAGACCGAGGTCCTCTCCCTGATCGCCCAGGGCCTGTCGAACGCGGAGATCGCCGAGCGCCTGGTGGTGGCCGAGCAGACCGTGAAGACTCATGTGAGCCGCATGCTGGTCAAGCTGGGCCTGCGCGACCGGACCCAGGCGGCGGTCTTCGCGTACGAGACCGGGCTGGTACGGCCGGCCGGATACTGAAGCCCCGGCGGCCGACCGGTCACCTACCTTTTGTGTTCCGCCTACGGCACCCTCCGGCTCTGCCTACGGCACCAGGTGCTTCAGCCCCTCCGCGCACCGCTTGGCCAGCTCCGAGGACCGGGGCAGCATCAGCTCCTCGTACGCCCGCACGGCGTCGTCCACCCGCTCCTCGCGGACCAGCGCCTGGGCCAGGTCGGCGCCGTCGAGCAGCGCGTGGTTGGCGCCCACGCCGAGGGGCGGCATCAGGTGCGCGGCGTCGCCCAGCAGCGTCACGCCCGGGACGTGCTCCCAGACGTGCGGCACCGGCAGCGCGAACAGGGGCCGGTTGACGAAGCCGTGGTCGCCGTCGAGCAGGGCGTAACGCAGCCCTTCGGCCCACCCGTCGAGCCGCTGCGAAAGGTACGCGCGCGTCGCGGCCCTGTCCTCCAGGTCCACTCCGGCGGCCGTGTGCCAGTCCTGCGGGGCGCGGAACGCCACGTAGGCGCGGATGTGGCCGTTGCTGTTCCGCTGGGCGAACAGGATCGTCGAGCCGGATTCCGCCACCAGCGTGCCCGGACCGACCAACTCGGCCAGTTCGGGGTGGCGTACGTCGCTGTCGTCGAAGCCGGTCTCCAGGAAGGCGACGCCCGTGTACGCGGGCAGCGCCTCCGAGACGGCCGGGCGGACCCGCGACCACGCGCCGTCGGCGCCCACGACCAGGTCGAAGTCCTCGGTGGCGCCGTCCGCGAACTCCAGGCGGCAGGTGCCGTCGCCGAGCGGTGTCGCCCCGCCGACGGCGCGCCCCCAGCGGACCGTTCCCGGCGCGAGCGAGTCCAGCAGCAGCCCGCGCAGATGTCCGCGGTCGATCTCCGGCCGGTCCTCCACCCCCGCGCCCTCGTCCCCGGGTGGCCACTCCTGTTCCAGGGCGGCCGCGGTGGCGTGGTCCACCTTCCGCCACTCCTGGCCCTCGGGGCGGGACAGGGCGTGGAACCGGTCGAGCACGCCCGCCGCGCGGAGGGCGGCCTGCCCCGTGTCCGGGTGGAGGTCGAGTGTGCCGCCCTGCGAGCGGGCATCGGGGGACGCCTCCCGCTCGAAAACGGTCACGGAACGGCCGTGGAGCTGGAGGATCCGTGCACAGACGAGACCGCCGAGGCCGCCTCCGGCGATCGCCACACGGGCGTCCTGGGTGAGGTTCATGGGTTCCCCTCCGGGGTGAATGGAACGCCGGACCGAGCACCCGGCGCCGTACCCAAAAAAGCACACCCACTAAAAAAGCGCAATCACTAAACCTTCTGACTCGATGCACCTTGCCGTAAGCTGGCACCGTGACCGAACCCGCCCCGCACCCCAAGATCCCCGTCCCCGCCGGGACCGGCGCACCCGTCGGTCGCCGTGAACGCAAGAAGGCCCAGACCCGCAAGGCCCTGGCCGACGCCGCACTGGAGCTCTTCCTCGAACGCGGCTTCGACCAGGTGGGCGTGAAGGAGATCGCCGACGCCGCCGATGTGTCGGTGACCACGCTGTTCAAGCACTTCGCCAGCAAGGAAGCGCTCGTCTTCGACCAGGACGACGACATCGAGGCCGGCCTCGTCGCCGCCGTCCGCGACCGGGCCCCCGGCCAGTCGATCCCCCAGGCCCTGCGCGCCCACATCATCCGCCCGGACGGCCACGTCGGGCACCCGGAGTTCGCCCCGTTCCTGCGTCTGGTGAGCGAGACCCCGGCGCTGCGCGACTACTCCCACCGCATGTGGATGCGCCACGAAACGGCCCTGGCCCGAGCCATCGCCCAGGAGGTCGGCGCCCCCGACGACGACGCCACCTGCGCCGCACTGGCCCACTTCGCCCTGGAATCCCGCGAACTCGTCCACGGCCACGCCGATCCGGCACGTGCCGCGGAGGAGGTCTTCGCGCTGCTGGAGCGGGGGTGGGCGGCTGCCCATCCGGACCGCTGACGGCGGGGCGCGCCTACGACCGGCGGCGGGGCTTGCCGCGCCGGGCGGGCTTGGCGGTCTTGCCGGAGCCGGAGCCGCCGCGCGTGCCCCGGGCGCCCTGGCCGGTCCTCGGTTTGCCGCCCGCGGTCTTCTGGCGGGCGCCGTCCTTCGCGGCCTGCCGGCCCTTCGGACGGTCCGTGGTCTCGGGCCGCGTACGGCCGCGGGTGCTGTTGACCGTGCGGCCGCGGACGATGCCGATGAAGTCCTCGACCTGGTCGGTGGTGCGCTCCTCCGGCCAGGCGAGCGCCACCTGGGACTGGGGGGCGTCCGTCAGCGTGCGGTACTTGAGGTCCTTGCGGTGGTACAGGCGCGCCAGCGACTGCGGGACGACCAGCAGGCCGATGCCTGCCGCCACCAGCTCGATCGCGTCCGCCGTCGTCGCGGGCCGCTCGAACGCGGGCTGCCCCGGCGGGCGCTCCCAGCCGAGGGTGTCGTCGAGGGGGTGCAGCACGATCTCGTCGGCCAGTTCCTCGGCGGAGATCTCGTCGGCCGCCGTGAACAGGTGGTCCTTCGGGACGACGACCACGGTCGTCTCCGTGTAGAGGGGGATCGCGCTGAAGTACGTACGGTCGGCCGGCAGCCGTACGAAACCCGCGTCGGCGCCGCCGTCCCGCAGCACGTCGTACGCCTCGGCGGCGGGCGCCGGGACGAGCGTGAGGGGGATGCCGGGCAGCCGCTCGTTCCAGATCCGCACCCACTTCGTGGGCGTCACCCCCGGGACGTACGCGAGCCGGAACGAAGGGGTTTCTTCCGAGCCTGTCACTCCGCCAGGTTACCGGTCGTGGTCAGAGGTGGCGCACACGATCGATACCCTTGACATCATGACGTCGCACCAGAACACCCAGACGATGAAGCCCGCGACCGCGGCGAAGAAGCTGGGTGTGTACCTCGAAGCCACCCCCGCCGAATTCCAGGAGGGCCTCGTCTCGCGCGCCGAACTGAACGCGCTGCAGACGGACCCGCCCGAGTGGCTCCGGGAGCTGCGGCAGAACGGCCCCCACCCCCGCCCCGTCGTCGCCGCGAAGCTGGGCGTCTCCATCTCGGGCCTCGCCCGCGGTGGCATCACCGAGCCCCTCACCACGGAACAGATCGACGCCCTGAAGGCCGAGTCTCCCGAGTGGCTGCAGAAGGAACGCGCCACCCAGGCCGAGGTCCGCAAGGAAACCGTGCGGATCAAGGAGAAGCACAAGCAGGAGCGCGAGAAGCGGGAGAAGAGCGGGGAGTAAGGGGCCCGGGCTCGCCCGGCCCCCTCACCGCGCCCGTCGGGCCCGCAGCACCGTGTCGTGGGTGTGGTGGGTGCCGGCGGGGGGCGGGGTTGTTCGGGGG
>NZ_LGCW01000056.1:0-16877 GCF_001279365.1 Streptomyces sp. NRRL F-5755
CCCCCCCCCCCCCCCCACCCGCCCGGAGATGTCCCCGACCCCCAGCAGCCCGGTCGCCCCCCCCGACCGCCGCTGCCTGAAAGGCCGGGTCCTGTGCGTCAGCAAGCGCAGCAACACCCTCGCGTGGATGGTGAACGGCCAGGTGCGCTCCACGATGGACGTCCGTTTCGGCGCGCAGTACACACCCACCCGGGAGGGCACCTTCCGGATCAGCCTCAAGAGCCGCCGCCACGTCTCGTCGATCTACCACACACCCATGCCGTACGCGATGTTCTTCAGCGGCGGCCAGGCCATCCACTTCTCCCCGGACTTCGCCGCCCACGGCTACCGAGGCGCCAGTCACGGCTGCGTGAACGTAAGAGACAAATCCAAGATCGCCACCCTGTTCCAACAGGCCAAAGTGGGCGACAAGGTGGTCATCTACAAATAGACAGCCGCACGAGTAGGCCCGGCCCGAAAAAACCCACCCGATCCTCAGCCATCAATTGAGCACCCCCCACCCACAGCAACCAGGTCCGCGAGAGCGGCGCCGGTTTAGGCGCAAAAAGGGGTCGCCGGCTTAGGCGCAAAAAGCAGCGCGGGCAGGGCCGGGGGAACGTGCCCCGCCCGCGCCGGTGCGACGAGCCGTTGGTACGGGGGGAACCCCGGCTCGTGCGCGAGCCGATGACCAGTCGGCTTCACTACGTACTGCGCCGGGGGCCCGAAAAACGTCACACCCCCGCGATGCGGGGCGCGCCGGGGATGGTGGTGACGGTGGCGGGGTCGGATGCGGTCCGGTGGGCGCCGGGGTGCGGGCGGCCGAAGGAGGGGCGGTGCCCGCGGCGGTCGTCGTCCTCGTCGTTGCCCCGGCCGCCCTTGCCGTGGCCCGGCCCGTGGCCGCCCTGGCCGTGGCCGCCCCGGCCGTCGCCGTCGTAGCGTCCGCCTTCGTACTTGTCGCCGTTGCCGTTGCCGTGGGACAGGAACTGGCGGCAGAAGGCGTACACCTTGTCCGGGCCGCCGGCGGCGCGCTCCAGGCGGCGCAGGGTGTCCTGGCCGAGGCCGGACTTGCGGGAGACGTACGTACGGCAGAAGGAGGTTCCGAGCCGGTGCTTCTCCTTGGCGTCCGGTTTGCGGTCGCGGCCGTCGCCGGGGCGGCTTCCGTCGTCGCCGGTCGCGTCCTGGCCGGGGGTGCTCTGCCCGGGGGCGGGCGACTGCGCGCCCCCGGTGCCGCTGTCGCCACCGGTGTCGGTGGCCGTCGGCCCGGGCCGGTCGGTGGGGGTGGCGTCGGGCACCGGTGAGGTGCCGCCGGTGGTCGTGTCCGTGCCGTCGGTGGCGAGCGGGCCGGGGGTCTCGGCGGCCGAGACGCTGGTCGCGGGGCCCGGGGCGGTGCCGCCGTGGAAGGGCGTGGGCAGCACGCCGACGCCGGCGGCCACGGCGACGCCGCCGAGCGCGCAGCCCGCCAGCGCCACCATGAATCCGCGCCGGAGCGGGCGCCCGAAGCGGGGGCGTGCGGCGGGTCCGCCGCGCGGGGCCCGTACGGTGCCCAGCTCGGCCGTATCGGCGCCACCGGCCGGGGCCGCGACGGGTGCGGAGGTGTCGGCGCGCGCCTGCCGGAAGGCGGCGACGGCGGCTTCCTCGCCGGGCAGCGCCTCGCCGGGGGCGGTGCTCCGGCCGGCCGCCGCGGCGGCGTTCAGCAGGGCGGTGAGTTCCGCGGCGCCGACGCCGTCCGGGGAACCGGCGGGTTCGCCGCGCAGCAGTCGCTCCGCGGCCTCCTCGTCGAGCCAGTTGTACCGGTCGTCGGCCATCACATGTCCTTCTGCGTTCGTGCGGCCGTTTCCGTCACACCCGGTACGTACGATTCCGCCGCGCCCTCACCCCGTCCGGTGCCCTGCACCGGCACCCCGCCCGTGGGTCCTCCCAGGGGCCCGCCGCCCTTGCCGCGGTCGCCGCCGCGGCCGGGCCCGGCGTCGCCGCCGTCCTCGCCGCCGTCGCCGAGCAGGTCGGCCAGCCGCCGCAGTCCGCGGTGCGCCGCGGTGCGTACCGCGCCGGGCCGCTTGCCGAGCACTCCGGCGGCGCTCTTCGCGTCCAGGCCGACCACGACCCGCAGGACGACGGCTTCGGCCTGGTCCTGCGGGAGCCGGGAGATGAGGCGGAAGGTGCGGCCGGTGCCGAGGGCTTCCATGGCCTCGTCGGCGGTGTCCGATGCGCCGGGTTTGTCGGCGAGTTCGGTCTCGTCGCCGCCGACCGCCGGGCGACGGCCGCGCATCCGCAGGTGGTCCAGGGCCCGGTTGCGGGCTATCCGCGCGGCCCAGCCGCGGAAGCGGTCGGCGTCGCCGCTGAAGCGGGACAGGTCGCGGGTGATCTGGAGCCAGGCTTCGGAGGCGACGTCCTCGGCGTCCGCGTCACCCACCAAGGTCCGTACATATCCGACAATCCGGGGATGTACGGCGCGGTAGACGGTACGGAACGCCGCCTCGTCTCCGTCCTGCGCCGCCTGTACGGCGACCGTCAGCCGGCCGTCGTCCGGCTGAATGTCGTCCCCTCGCACGGGTCCATCCTGTCGCACGCGGAAAGTCCGCCGCCCGGTCCTCGCTGATTCGCTGTTCTCGGGGACCGCGGGTACTGCTGGTAACCCGTGTGTCCCCGCTGACGGTAACCCGACCCGCCCGCGCCCCGGGCATCCGGGCCGTTCCGGCCCGCCGCTCCGCACCACCGGACGGGTACGCCCGGCGACCGCGCCGGGCAGCGCGGACCCGCACGCTACGGGCACGGCACACCCCGCGTCCAGAGCCCGCCCGACCGGCCAGGGCGCCCGGCGCGCGGTACGGGCGGCACCGCACCGCGCGCCCCTGTGACGCTTTCGCGGCGCGCGGCGCTGTAGGGAACAGGGGCCTTTCACGGGGCCCCACTGGAACGACGGCCGGGGCCTCTCCTGTGGGGGGTGGCGGCCCCGGTCGTCCCCTCCCGCCGCAGCCGGCCTTGGCCGCTCAGACCTGGTTGGCCAGCTTCTTGAAGTCCTCCCAGGACAGGGCCGGCTCGCGGCGATCCCAGACCTTCTGCGCCAGCGCGCGCAGCGGCATCCGGATGCCGTCGGCGACCTGCTGCTGCGTCTGCTCACCGGCCAGGTCGCACCACACCGCGAAGCGCGCCCCCAGCACCCGGTCGGGCCCGGACGACGACTCCGGCACGGGCTCGGTGCCGCGCAGCACGCCCGGGGTCCACTGCTTGTAGATCCGCTCGCCGGTCGGGTACGGCATGTTGTTGGGCTCGCCGAGGACGTAATAGAGGTACTCGTCGTTGAGGTTGACCACCTTGCGGTTCTCGCGCAGGTACTCGGCCGGCTCCCGGGCGCCGATCTCCTTGCCCGTCCAGTAGGCGACGGTACGGCCGGGGTCGGGTTCGACGTCCGTGTCCGGGAAGTAGCCGTCGTTCCATGCCTCGACACGCTGGGCGCCGGCCGCGCGCACGGTCTTGTCCCGGTCGTTGAGCCAGCCGGTGGCCAGGTCCTCGATGGTGGCGCCGTCCCCGTACTTCTCCCGGGCGGCGCGGGCCAGCTGCGGATAGCTCTCGGCGGGCGCCCGGTCGGCGAGCGCGCGGTACTCGTCGCCGCCGAGGTGCCAGTGCTTGCCGGGGAAGAGCGGGGCGAACTCGCGCAGCAGGTCGTCCACGATCTCGGCGGCCCCCGGCTGCGAGATGTCCATCGCGCCGCGCTCGGTCCGCCCGTCGGCGGAGCGCAGCTGGAGGTCGGGGTGGGCTTTCAGCACGGCGCCCAGGTGGCCGGGCGAGTCGATCTCCGGGATGACGGTGACGTGCAGGCCGCGCGCCACCTCGACCAGGTGGCGCACCTGGTCCTTGGTCAGATGGTCGTCCGAGACGATCTCGGGGTGCTTCTCGCTCTCGATGCGGAACGCCTGGTCGTCGGAGAAGTGCAGCTGGAGCTGGTTGAGCTTGAGGCCGGCGAGGTCGCGGATGCGGTCCTCGATCCACCGGGCGTCGAAGTGCTTGCGCGCGATGTCCAGCATGAAGCCGCGCTGGGCGCGGTCGGGCCGGTCCTCGATGGTGCCTTCGGGGACGCCGCCGGAGGTCCGTACGGACTGCAGGACGGTGCGGGTGCCGTTGAAGATCCCGGCGTCGGTGGGGGCGGTGAGGGTCAGGCGGGTGCCGCGGGCGGTGAGGGTGTACGCCTCGTCGGCGGTGTCGTGGACGGGGGCGTTGTCGGCGCGCCCGGCCCCGTCGCCGTCCGATAGTTTCAGCTCGACGTCACCGGGCCGTACGGTCTGCTTCCCCCAGACCGTACGCAGGCCGCCCAGCTCCTGGGCGAAGCGCTCGGCCTCGTCGGCGACCGGGCTCTTCTCGCCGGCGGGCACCACGACGCGGGCCTGTTTGCCGGGCCGCCAGCCGCGCCCGTCGGCCGCGCTGAATTTCTGTACGGCGGGCACGGTGCGCGGCGGTCCCTGCACCGGGTCCCAGGTCGGGGTGGGTGCGGCGGACGGGGAGCGGCCGCTCTCGCCCCGCTGCGGGGTGCCGCCGCCCGAGCAGCCCGCGACGGCCAGTGCGGTGAGGGCTGCCGTCACCCCCGCCGTGATCGTCGCGGTCAGTTTTCCGGTCCTCATATACGCAAAACCTCCCTTTCCGGGGCGAAGGTATTGCCTGGTGACAGAGGTTTCCGTCCACTACGCGCGCGGAATCTCTATCATTCGGGTGAAATTCGTGCATCCGTCGGACAGTGATCGACAGACGTCGTTACGGTGGCGTCTCACCCGCTCACCCCTCCCGGAGCCCACGGCCCCGCGCGATCCGTCGCGGCCGCGCACTCCGGCCGCCCTGATCCGGCGTTCTCCACCCCGAGGAGCCCATGCAGCCCAGCGATATCCCGGCCGCCCCGCCGACACCGCTGCGCGCTCCCCGGCCCGCCACACCCTCCCAGACGCGCCCGCCGGCGCCCCCACCGCCTCCCGCCTCCGCCGTCCGGCCCCGTACGGCCGGCCTGGCCCGGCTGAACGCCACGGCCCCCGACGCCGCCGAGGCCGCCCTGCTGCGCTGCTGCGCGAGCCGCCGCTGGGCCCGCCGCCTGGCCGCGCACCGCCCGTACCCGGACCTGGACGCCCTGCTGGCCGCCGCCGACGAGGCGAGCTACGACCTGACGCCGGACGACCTGGACGAGGCGCTGGCCGGGGAGTCCGCCTCGCCGCGCCCGCTGATCGGCGCGCGCGGGCGGGGCACGCTCGCGGCGCACACCGCGCTGCGCGCGGCCCAGGCCGAGTACGAGCGCCGGTTCCGCCACTCTTTCGTGGTCTGCCTGGACGGCTTCCGCGACGCCGAGGTGCTGAACGCGGTGCTCACCGCGATCCACGACCGGCTCGGCAACGAGCCCGAGGAGGAGCGGGCCCTCGCCGCCGACGAGCTGCGCCGGATCGCCCGCGGCCGGCTGGCCCACCTCGCGGCATCCCGCGCCTGAGGGCCCGGCCCGGCACACCGGCCCGCGGGCCCCGCAGGCCCCGGCCGTCCGGCCCGCCCCTTACCCCGTCCCCCGCCTCCCGTACAGGGCCGGACCGCCCTGGTGCGATAGTCCGTACGTGCCTGTTTGATCACACCTGAGGACCCCGGCGGGAGGAACCGACAGTCCGTCGCTACGATGGCCGGGGCCGGTGGACCGTACCCGGCCGGGCCAGACCGACAGAGAAGCCGGCAGGCCCCAATCCCCGCTCCCGGAGGGTTTTTCCGTGCCGGCTGGAACGCTGTACCGCGGCCGGGAAGGCATGTGGTCCTGGGTGGCTCACCGAGTCACCGGCGTCCTCATTTTCTTCTTCCTGTTCGTGCACGTCCTCGACACCGCACTCGTCCGCGTCTCCCCCGAGGCCTATGACGACGTCGTTGCCACGTACAAGACGCCACTCGTCAACGTGATGGAGTACGGCCTCGTCGCCGCCATCCTCTTCCACGCGCTCAACGGCCTTCGCGTGATCGCCGTGGACTTCTGGTCCAAGGGACCGAAGTACCAGAAGCAGCTGCTGTGGACCGTTGTCGGCGTGTGGGCCGTCCTGATGGCCGGCGCCTTCTACCCGGTGCTGCAGCACACGCTGCGCACCCTGTTCGGGAGCTGATGACGCGCGATGTCTGCTGAAACGACTCCTGCTGTGAACGACTCCGTGTCCTTGTACGACGTGGACAACCCGGCTCCCGTCATCGAGCCGCCCCGCAAGCGTACGAAGAAGACGCCCAAGACGACCCGTACGAACTTCGAGATGTACGGCTGGCTGTTCATGCGCCTGTCCGGCATCGTGCTGGTCGTCCTGGTCCTCGGCCACCTGCTGCTCCAGCTCGTGCTGGACGGCGGTGTCTCCAAGATCGGCTTCGCCTTCGTGGCCGGCCGCTGGGCCTCGCCGTTCTGGCAGGTCTGGGACCTGGTGATGCTGTGGCTGGCGATGCTGCACGGCGCCAACGGCCTGCGCACGGTCATCAACGACTACGCGCAGCGGGACAACACCCGCTTCTGGCTGAAGATGCTGCTGTACACCGCGACGGTCTTCACCGTCCTTCTGGGCACGCTGGTGATCTTCACCTTCGACCCGAACATCCGCTAGGCCACGGGGCTGAGGTAACCGACTCATGAAGATCCACAAGTACGACACGGTCATCGTCGGCGCCGGTGGCGCGGGCATGCGCGCGGCCATCGAGGCCACCAAGCGCAGCCGCACCGCGGTCCTGACGAAGCTGTACCCCACCCGCTCCCACACCGGCGCGGCCCAGGGCGGCATGGCCGCCGCCCTCGCCAACGTCGAGGAGGACAACTGGGAGTGGCACACCTTCGACACGATCAAGGGCGGTGACTACCTGGTCGACCAGGACGCCGCCGAGATCCTGGCGAAGGAGGCCATCGACTCGGTCCTGGACCTGGAGCGGATGGGCCTGCCGTTCAACCGCACCCCGAACGGCACCATCGACCAGCGCCGCTTCGGCGGCCACTCCCGTAACCACGGTGAGGCCCCGGTCCGCCGGTCCTGCTACGCCTCGGACCGTACCGGCCACATGATCCTCCAGACGCTGTACCAGAACTGCGTCAAGGAGGGCGTGGAGTTCTTCAACGAGTTCTACGTCCTGGACCTGCTGCTCAACGAGGTCGACGGGGTCAAGAAGTCGGCCGGCGTCGTCGCCTACGAGCTGGCGACCGGCGAGATCCACGTCTTCCAGGCGAAGGCCGTGATCTTCGCGTCCGGCGGCACCGGCAAGTTCTTCAAGGTGACCTCGAACGCGCACACCCTGACCGGTGACGGCCAGGCCGCCGCGTACCGGCGCGGGCTGCCGCTGGAGGACATGGAGTTCTTCCAGTTCCACCCGACCGGCATCTGGCGGATGGGCATCCTGCTGACGGAGGGCGCCCGCGGTGAGGGCGGCATCCTCCGCAACAAGGACGGCGAGCGCTTCATGGAGAAGTACGCGCCCGTCATGAAGGACCTCGCCTCGCGCGACGTCGTCTCGCGCTCCATCTACACCGAGATCCGCGAGGGCCGCGGCTGCGGTCCCGAGGGCGACCACGTCTACCTGGACCTCACCCACCTGCCGCCGGAGCAGCTGGACGCCAAGCTGCCGGACATCACCGAGTTCGCGCGCACCTACCTCGGCATCGAGCCCTACACGGACCCGATCCCGATCCAGCCGACCGCGCACTACGCCATGGGCGGCATCCCGACCAACGTCGAGGGCGAGGTGCTGGCCGACAACACCACCGTCGTGCCGGGCCTGTACGCCGCCGGCGAGGTCGCCTGCGTGTCCGTGCACGGCGCCAACCGCCTGGGCACCAACTCGCTGCTGGACATCAACGTCTTCGGCCGCCGGGCCGGCATCGCGGCGGCGGAGTACGCGGCGACCGCCGACTTCGTCGAGCTGCCGGAGGACCCGGCGAAGATGGTGCAGGAGCAGGTCGAGCGGCTGCGCTCCGCCTCGGGCAACGAGCGGGTCACCGAGATCCGCAAGGAGCTCCAGGAGACCATGGACGCCAACGTGATGGTGTTCCGCACCGAGCAGACGATCAAGACCGCGGTCGAGAAGATCGGCGAGCTGCGCGAGCGCTACCTGAACGTGTCCATCCAGGACAAGGGCAAGCGGTTCAACACCGACCTGCTGGAGGCCGTCGAGCTGGGCAACCTGCTCGACCTGGCCGAGGTCATGGCGGTGTCCGCGCTGGCCCGCAAGGAGTCCCGCGGCGGTCACTACCGCGAGGACTACCCCAACCGCGACGACGTCAACTTCATGCGGCACACCATGGCGTACCGCGAGGTGGCGGCAGACGGCTCGGAGTCGATCCGCCTCGACTACAAGCCGGTCGTCCAGACCCGCTACCAGCCGATGGAGCGTAAGTACTGATGAGCACCTCCACCCTCGAAAAGCACTCCAAGGCCCTGGACGCGGCCGAGGACGGCGCCTCGCACACCATCACCATCACGCTGCGGATCCGCCGGTTCAACCCGGAGGTCTCCGAGGACGCCACCTGGCAGGACTTCCAGCTGGAGATGGACCCGAAGGAGCGCGTCCTGGACGCCCTCCACAAGGTCAAGTGGGAGCAGGACGGCACGCTGACCTTCCGGCGGTCGTGCGCGCACGGCATCTGCGGCTCGGACGCCATGCGGATCAACGGCAAGAACCGCCTGGCGTGCAAGACGCTGCTGAAGGACATCAACCCGGAGAAGCCCATCACGGTCGAGGCCATCAAGGGCCTGACGGTCCTCAAGGACCTCGTGGTGGACATGGAGCCGTTCTTCCAGGCGTACCGGGACGTGATGCCGTTCCTGATCACCACCGGCAACGAGCCGACGCGTGAGCGCCTGCAGTCCGCCGAGGACCGGGAGCGCTTCGACGACACCACCAAGTGCATCCTGTGCGCCGCGTGCACGTCCTCGTGCCCGGTGTTCTGGAACGACGGCCAGTACTTCGGCCCGGCGGCGATCGTCAACGCGCACCGCTTCATCTTCGACAGCCGTGACGAGGGCGGCGAGCAGCGGCTCGAAATCCTCAACGACAAGGACGGCGTCTGGCGCTGCCGTACGACCTTCAACTGCACGGACGCCTGCCCGCGCGGTATCGAGGTCACCAAGGCGATCCAGGAGGTCAAGCGCGCGCTGATCACGCGTCGCTTCTGATCCCGGGCACAGCCCCTGGAAGGCGCAGTCGCTAGAACCTGGTTCCGGTCAGCGACCCGAACCTGGTCTGGAAGCCGCGAAGGGCTCCGCTCCCGTACGTACGGAGGCGGAGCCCTTCGGCGTGTCCGGCCCCGGTCCGCACGGCCGCCCCCGCCACACGCTCCGGCGCGGCCTCGGCGGGCGGCGCCGCGGGGTAGACGAGGACCGGCGGCAGCTCCGTATCCACGAAGGTGACCGGGTTGGTGCAGAAGTACGACGGCACGAGCAGCAGGCCGCGTCCCTCCAGGCGCAGGTCACCGTCCCGCGGGTAGGTGACCTCCAGGACCGGCCGCCGCCAGCGCATCCCCGGCCCGAAGGTCCGCAGCATGGCTTCGGTGCCGTCCTGGCGCAGCGCGTGCAGCCGCAGTGTGCGGTCGGCCTCGACGCGCTGCCCGATCAGCGGCCAGCCGGGGCCGAGGGCGGTGTGGTGGTAGGTGCGCAGGCTGCGGGCGAGGGCGCGCAGCGCGGCCGGTTCGCCGTCCGCGAGGGAGCGCATCCAGGAGGGCGGGGCGGCGTGCTGGCCGTGCCCCGGTCTGTGGGCCTGCCCGGCCAGCAGCCCGATCTCGGTGCGCAGCCGGTGCCGGGGCGTCGTCATCACCGCTTCGAGGCCCGGCTCCACACCGGCCGAACTTGCCATCGGCGTAAGGAAGTCGGGGAAGTAGCCGCGCGGCGGCACGAGCGGCAGCAGCAGGCGCAGCGGGCCGGGGCCGTGCCGCGCGGCGTGCCGGCGCCAGGCGGCCAGGGCCGGTTCGGTACGGCTCTCGCGCAGCCGGTGCAAGCTCAGCACGGTCTCCCACAGGGGGTCGGCCCCCTCGGCGATCCGCGTACGGTTCAGATCCTCCGCCGTGAAGTGCACACGTAACACAACAATCCCCCGATGCTGTGGCCGTCCCACCGTTCCCCCGAACGGCAGTGCACCCGAGGATCCGACCCGCGGGCCGCTTTCGCAACCCGTACACGCCGCACAGCCCTAGTTCGTTCAATGAAAAACGAATGAGAAAACATCCATGCAGGTCAGAGCGGTGCGGCTGGCGCACACCGACGGCCTCGTATCACGCCGAGCGCAACGCCATCGCGGCCAACGCCCGGTCCTGATCGCGCCGTTGCCGCATGACATGCGCATAGGTCGCCAACGCCTCCCGCTTGCGGGCCAGTTCGGCGATCTCCGCGTCCAGCTGCGCCATCTGCCGCTCGACCGCGGAACAGGAACGGTCGCAGAAGACGAGACCGGGGCCGCCCTGGGCGCAGGGCAGCAGTTCCCGTATGGCGTCGGTGCTCAGCCCGGTGGCGAGCAGCTCACGAATCCGTACGACGGTGTCCGGGGCGTCGGGGCCGTAGCGGCGGTAGCCGTTCGCGTCGCGGTCCGCGCGCAGCAGGCCCTGCTGCTCGTAGTAGCGCAACGACCGCGGGCTGACCCCCGTACGCTCGGCCAGCTCACCGATGCGCAGCGAGCCACCCGCTCCCGAGCCCTCCGCCCCCGCCCGGAACCCGCACTCCCCCACCGCCCCTGCCATCGACTGCCTCCCCTGAACGACCGGACCCTCGGACCGGCGACTTGACCTTCACACCGGTGTCAGACGTCAACCTGGGGCGCATGACGAAGATTCCCGCGTCCGCGACGCGCCTTCCCGCCCTGTCCACCACCGTCACCCCCGCCGAGCCCGGCACCGTCCCCGCCGCCCACGGCATCCTGCTCGCCCACGGCGCGACCGGCAGCATCGCCGCGAACTACGAGGCGCTCATCCCCGCCCTCGCGGCCACCGGCCACACCGTCGTCGCGCCCGACTACCCCGGCTCCGGCCGCACCCCGCGCGCCGACGGCCCCCTGGACCTCGACGCCCTCGCCGACGCCCTCGTGGCCGAGGCCGTCACGGCGGGCGTCGAAACGTTCACCCTGATCGGCTTCTCCCTGGGTACGGCGGTCTCCGTACGGGCCGCCGCACGCCACCCGGAGCGGGTACGCGGCCTCGTCCTGACCGCCGGACTCGCCAAGCCCGACCACCGCGCGCACATCTGGATCGACCTGTGGCTGCGCCTGCTGGACCGTGGCGACCACGCGGGCTTCGCCCGGGCCCGCGCCCTCAGCGGCCTCTCCCCCGAGGCTCTGAACGCCCTGCCGCCCGCCGAACTGGCCGCCGTCCTCGACCCGGACCCGGCCCTCCCGCCGGCCGGTTCGGCCGAGCAGGCCGCGCTGGTCAAGGAGGTCGACACCACCGGCGACCTGGCCGGGATCACCGTACCGACCCTGGTCATCGCGACCACCCTGGACCAGCTGATCCACCCCTCCCACTCACGCCACCTGGCCGAGCACATACCGGGAGCCGAGTACGCGGAGATCGCGACCGGGCACGTGCCGATGGCGGAGCGGCCGGAGGAGTGGCAGGGGATGATCCTGAAGTTCCTGGCCGAGCACGCGCTCTAGGCGGCCGGTCCGGGGCGGCCGGTGACACGGCGGGGGCCCGAGGGCGGCCGGCGTCCCGCATTAAGGTCGATACCGTGGACGAAGCGACAAGGGCGGATGCGGACGGGGCACGGGGCGTGGCGAGCGAGGGCGCGGAGGGCAGGGCCGACGGCGGCGGGACGGACGCCCGTACGGCGGAGGCCGCCCACCGGGACGCGACGGCCCTCCGTACCACCGGGCCCGCCCGCGAGCGCACCTCCCAAGGTTCCCGCACCCGCACCCTGATCCTGGAGACCGCCCTCCGCCTCTTCCAGGAGCGCGGTTACGACAAGACCACGATGCGGGCCATCGCCCAGGAGGCCGGGGTCTCGGTCGGCAACGCGTACTACTACTACGCCTCCAAAGAGCACCTGATCCAGGGCTTCTACGACCGGATCGCCGCCGAGCACGCGGCAGCGGTGACGGACGTACTGGCGCGGGAGCGCGACCTGGCCGGCCGGCTGCGCGGCGTGCTGCTCACCTGGCTCGACATCGCCGCCCCGTACCACCGTTTCGCCGCCCAGTTCTTCAAGAACGCCGCCGACCCGGACAGCCCGCTCAGCCCCTTCTCCGACGCCTCCGAGGGACCGCGCGAGGCCGCCATCGCACTGCACCGGCAGGTACTGGCCGGCGCCGACACCAAGGCCGACCCGGAACTGGCGGCGGCACTGCCCCGCTTGCTGTGGCTCCAGCAGATGGGCCTGGTCCTGTACTGGGTGCACGACCGCTCGGAGAACTGCGAACGCAGCCGCCGCCTGGTCGAACGGACCTCTCCCCTGGTGGCGCGCGCGGTGGCCGCCTCCCGGTTCCGGGTACTGCGCCCGCTGGTACGCGAAGTCACCGACGTACTGAGCGAATTCGTCCTCCCGGCAGCAGCAGGCGCCGCAGCCCGCCCTCGCTCCGGCCGCTCTCACCCCGACCGGCCGGACTCCGACCAGGGATGACCCGCCGGAAGCAGCTCACTCCCCCTCGAACACCTTGTCCAGAAACGCGTCGAGATTCATGACCATGCGGGCGATCCGGTCCTCCAGCGACAGAGACTCCTCATGCCGCCCGGCCAGCTCCGACTTCTTCTTCCCGCGCACATACAGCGAGCACGCCAGATCGGCACAGATATACGTTCCGACCGTATTCCCCTGCCGCCCCAGCACACCGGCCTTCCGCGCGGCCAGCAAGCTCACCCCGGACCCGGGATGCCCCGTCAAACACAACGAACACACAGTCGTCTTCGTAAAACTCCGCCGCACCCCCTGCGGCACCCGCAACGTCACCCCGACGATGCCGTCCTCCCGGGGCGCCACCAGATAACTCCGGTCGGGCGCACCGGGATCCCGCCATCCGAGGAAGTCGAGGTCATCCCATGGCAGGGCGGAAAGGTTCGCGGGGAGATTGATGCGGCTTGCTTCTCCCTTTGAGCAGTTTATGAAGGAGGTGCGGATGTCTTTTTCGGCTAGCGGGTCCATGGGCGGAAGCTAACAGGCGAGGCGGGGATCCGTCGCCCGAATTAGCGGGGCGGGGTCAGCTCCAAGCCTGGGAACCCGAACGGCTGCGGCGGCGGGAGACCACCACGCCGACGACAACGCCGACCACCACGACCGCGGCCAGTGCCCCGCCGCCGATGACCAGCCACTTGCTCGTGTCCGCCGACGAAGCGGACTGCCGGCCCTTGTCGGCGCCGGAATCGGCGGCCGGCTGTGCCGCCTTGCTCTTGGGCATCGGCAGCGGGCCCTCGGCGGGCCCTGCGGGAATGTCGCGGGACAGGGCCGCGGCGGGCTGGATGAAGCCGTATCCGTAGTGGGCATCGGGCAGCTTAAGATTCTTCGCCTTTTCCGGCTTGGCCAGACCCGCCGTCTTCACCAGACGGTTGGCGATCTGTCCGGGAGTGAGGTCGGGGAACTTCTCCCGGAGAAGAGCAGCGGCGGCGGACACATATGCGGTGGCGGCCGAAGTACCACCGTTGGTGATGTACGCGGAGTCGCTCTTGCCCTGTGCGAAGGGAATGTCTTCTCCGGGGGCGAGCAGATCGACCGTGTCGTTGTAATTACTGCGGGTCCAGACTTCCCCGTACTGGTTCACCGCGCCGACGCCGATGACCCCGGGGCAGGCTGCCGGGTAGTTCTTCTTGGCCACCCCGTCGTTGCCGACACCCGCAACGACGATGACGCCCTTGTCCAGGGCATAGCGAATCGATTCACAGGTGTCCGCGTCACGGGTGACACCGTAGGACATGTTGATGACGTCGGCGCCGTGCTCGGCGGCGTAGCGGGTCGCCAGCGACTCGTTCTTGTACGCGGTCAGCGGCATGATCTTCGCGCCCGGGGCCAGGCCCTTGATTCCCTGGGCTCCGCCCGCGCCGTGACCGTGCCCGGCGATGAGGCTCGCCATGGCCGTACCGTGGTCGCGGATGTCCTCGCCGGGCTGGAGCTTGTCGGAGCCGTTCACGCCCTGGGTGAAGTCTTTGCCGGGCACGAACTGTCCGGTCAGATCCTGGTGGCTGGTGCGGACGCCCCTTTCGATGAGCGCGACCGTGACACCCTTGCCGGTGGCCTGCTTCCAGATGTCCTTGGCGCCGAACGCCTCCAGCGGCCACTGCTTGCTGCGGATTTGGTCCGCCTGCGCCGTACCGCCCGCAGCCAGGAGCAGCGCTCCGGTCAGCGCCGCGCCCGTACCGGCGCGCAGTGTTCGTGTGACCCTCATGCTTCGCTCCTCGTGTGCGTTCCGTGCGGTCCGGCGCCGCCCGGACGGCCGCCCCGCCGAGGAAGCGGGGCGGCCGTCCGTGCCAGGGCCCATGGGCCAGGTTCTCTACTCGATCACGCGTGGCGCCACATTACGTTGCGGTGTCCAGGTCTCCTCGTCCTCGACGAGGTAGTCGGGACGCTTGCCGGTGGTGCGCTCCTTGTCCTCGCCCTTGCCGCGAGCACCCGGCATCCCGGGCGCTCCCGCGCCCTTGCCGCGCTGGTCGGGTCGGCCGGCCTGGGTCCCGCCGCGGCTGCGGTGCAGCCCGGACCCGCCCTGCTTCGAACCGCCCGTCGGGCCGCCCGGCTTGCCGACGACGCCACCGGGAGTACGGGCCTGCGCGCCGCCCTTCACCGCACCGCCGCGGCCCGCACCGGCGCCACCGCCCGTACCGCCACCCGGCATACCGGGTACGCCGGACCGTCCGCCGCCCTTGGCGCCGGGGCCGCCCGTCGTCCTTCCGGCCGGCATGCCGGTGCGTCCGGCGCCGCGCGGGCCTGGAGCGCCGATGCCGGGAGGCATGCCCCCGGGAAGGCCGGGGAGGCCGAGCGGCGGCTGCTCGTTCGACGTGCTGCCGCCGCTGATGCCGTTGCCGCCACCGGGGCGGCCGAGCAGGCTCGGGCCGCCCAGGCCCGGCATGCCCTTCTGCATACCGGCCAGGCCCGTACGCACCGGAGGCGTCGCGGACGGCTTGACGTTCGGGCCGCGCAGCCCCGGAGGTACGGCCGAGCCGCCCGGAACCCGGGGCGCGCTCGGGGTCACGGTGGTCGGGCGGGGCCGCGTACCGCCCGGCGTCGGCATGTTCACCGGCGGCGGCGGTGTCGTCTGGGAGGGAGGTGTGGGCCAGTCACCACTGCCCGGCGGGGTGGGCTGCTTCGGGGAGAATTCGCTGTTCGCCCGGTAGTTGGCCGCCAGCTCCTCCATGACGATGACCGCCTCGACCTGGCGCTCCTTGCTCAGGGACAGGTTGTCCCGGTTGAGTTCGAGCGCCATCCTGGCGTCCATCTTCGGGTTGGCCATGTCCTTGTGGAACTGGGAGTCGTCGCCCTTCTCGTCCCCCACCTTGTCCCAGAACCCCGGGTCCTTGATCTTCGACATGGCCTTCTTCGCCTCACGGAGGCTGTGGGCGACACCGGCCTGCTCACCCGTCGCCCGGGTGCCGATCAGGGCCTGCTCGACGTTGCGGGAGTGCCCGTAGGTCCGGTCGATCTTCTCCAGGACCTGGTGCGCTTCGCGCCGGAACGCGTCGGCGGCCTTGCCCTCCCAGTGGGCCGTGGCGTGGTCGACGGCGTCCATGAACGCCTTGCGGATGCCGCCGCGGCCGTCCTCGCCGGCCAGCCGGTCGGCGGACGCCCGCCAGTGCTTGCCGGACGTCTCGATCGCGTCGGGATCGGCATGCTCGATCATGGCGCGCAGCGCGTCGATACCGTGGTGGTGGAAGTCGGAGGGAGAGGCGGGGAGGGCCCGGTAGTTCTTGAACGTCTTCAGCCGCTCGTCCCGCTCCTCCCCCTTCCGCTGCCGCTCCATCGTCTTGGCGCTCTCGTACTCCTGCCGGGCGTCAACCACACCGGCCCCCCTTCGTCGTCATCGCTCACTCACCGCCACGGCACCGTTCCGCACACCGGTGCCGTCTCCGCCTCGCAGGGGCGTCTCAGCCGTTCATCGAGACCTTGGTGTCGTGCTCCTGGTCCTCGTACGCCCCTCTGCTGCGCTCGGTCTTGTCGCCGAAGTCGCGGATCAGGTCCTGGAGCGCCTTGACGGTCTGCGACATGTACTCCTGCATGTCGTCGTGCGCGGAGGAGAGATCGGTGGCTTCGAGGAAGTCCTTGCCGAAGGCCGTCTTCGGGATGGTCGTGCTGTACTTCACCTTCTGGCTGGGCTCGTCCATGTCGGCCTGGAGCCGCTTGAGCTGCCGTACGACGTTGTCCAGCTCGTGCAGGTCTACTTTGTACTGCTCACCCACAACTACTCCCCGTTCGCCCCGTATGTCCCGCTCGTCCCCGTCGCGCCGCGCCATTGAGATCACGCGATAAGAGCAACGTAAAGACAGTCAATGCTAGGGAGTTGAGAGGCGCAAACGCAAGATCGTAAGGCAGGCCGCCCCCGGGCCGCGACCTGCGCGGCAGGGCCCGCAACCGGGGAGGCCGGCGCCCCGTACGGCAACACCACGACACGCCGCGGCGACGGCGGGACCGGCATTGACGCCCGCACGGCCACGAGGCGCCGCCCCGAAACCGCATTCGACATTACGCAGGATGAACAGCCGCCGAATTCCGAAGCACCGCCCGCTGGAAAAGGAATTCGCGCGTCCGGCGCACGGTGACCGGCCGATGCGGCGGAGGGGCTTGGTGAAGGGGTTGCCGGGGTGGGGGCAGTTCTTTACTTCGCCTCGGTTTCGGAACAGGCGCGGGGACGGGTATGGGTGGAACGGGTCCGGGTGACAGTGCGCTCGGCGGCGGTGGAGCGGGCACTTTTTGAACCGGTGTGAGATAGCGCACCGGCGGCGCTGCCGCACGGCTTGTTGGGGCGGGGTCAGGGGGTGGGGG
>NZ_LGCW01000057.1:0-27024 GCF_001279365.1 Streptomyces sp. NRRL F-5755
CAAGACGCTGCTGGCGACCAACGAGCGCAGCGAGCAGCTGGTCGAGGGCCTGCTGCTGCTCGCCCGCAGCGAGAACAAGATCGTGGACAAGAAGCCGGTCGATCTGGCCGAGGTCGCCTCCCAGGCCCTCGACCAGGCCCGCGCCGAGGCCCAGGCCAAGGGCGTGGAGATCCGCGGCGTGCGCCAGCAGGCGTTCGTCCAGGGCAATGGCGTCCTCCTGGAGCGCATCGCGCTCAACCTCGTACAGAACGCGGTCCGCTACAACAGGCCCGATGACGGCTGGGTGGAGGTCACCACGGAGCCGCAGCAGGGCTGTGCGGTGCTGGTCGTCTCCAATACCGGCCCGGCGGTCCCGGCGTACGAGGTGGAGAACCTCTTCGAGCCCTTCCGCCGCCTCCGTACGGAGCGCACCGGCAGCGACAAGGGCGTCGGTCTGGGCCTGTCCATCGTGCGGTCCGTGGTGCGCGCCCACGACGGCACCATCACGGCGACGCCCCGCGAGGGCGGCGGCCTGGAGATGCGCGTCGTCCTGCCCGTGTGAGAGGCGCTGGGGAGCCGCCGTGACGGCGGGGTGCCGTGGCCCCGGCACCCCGGTCCGGACTGTCCGTTTTGACCCGGGACCCGGTCTCTTGGCACCCTTGGTCGCCCTCCGCACAGCGGCTACCCCGGCTTGACGGGACGGTGGGCGGCCATGGATCCTTCGCCGAGTTCGCTTTGCGCTGAATTCCTACGGTCCGCCCGACGGCCCGTTCGTGTGTGATCCCTCACAGGCGCGGGGTTCGAGCCATCCACTCTCCGTGATCGGCGCGGTCGGCGGAAGGCCGGGAAAATCCGGGTTTCCCAGGCCCTTGATCACGGGAAGTACACGTGATGGCGTGCGCGAGGTGCGACATTCGGACCGTGTACGGTCCTGATCGCCATCCAAACCGATCACCTCTTCAGGGGTGCGGTTGGGTGTCGATTGAGTAACAGACCTTGATGTGAGGCAAAATCTCCGCCTCAGGTCGGGCACAAGTCCGGCCTCTCACGCGTTACGTGCGCTGGAGACACCGCAGACACCCAGAGGGGGAGAGCGACATGGCTACGGATTACGACACCCCACGCAAGACAGATGACGACCTCAACGAGGACAGCATCGAAGAACTGAAGTCGCGGCGGAACGACAAGTCTGCCTCGGCCGTCGACGTCGACGAGTTCGAGCAGGCCGAGGGCCTGGAACTGCCCGGCGCCGACCTCTCCAACGAGGAACTCGCCGTCCGGGTGCTGCCCAAGCAGCAGGACGAGTTCACGTGCATGAGCTGCTTCCTGGTCCACCACCGCAGCCAGCTGGCCGCGGAGGACAAGAACGGCCAGCCGATCTGCCGCGACTGCGCGGCCTGAGGACCGGACTACGCCGTGGCAGGCGTGAACCCGTTCCGCAAGGGACGCAAGGGCGATAAAGGCCCGGCGGCCGGCGCACGCTCACGTGACGAAACCGCGCCCGTGCCCGCCGACCCGACCGCCCTCCCCGCGGAGCGGACGACCGGTGCAGTGGAGGAGCGAGGCCGTGCGGCCTCGCTCGCGGCGGCTGTGGGCCGCGGCGCCGGAAGGGGCCGCGCGGGCGCCCGCAAGGGCCTGACGGCGGTCGCCGAGCGCATCATCGACAACGCCCCGCGGATCCCGGTCCGCGACCTGGCGACGCTGCGCCGCCAGTTCCCCGGCCTGACCCCCGAGGAACTGGCCGACAAGCTCGTCCTCGGAGCCACCAGGGGCACCGCCACCGTCGGTGCGGGGGTGGGCGCGGCGGCGATGCTGCCGGTGCCGCCCGCCATGCCGGCCGAGCTGGCCGCCGAGATCGTCGGCGTGGCCTCCGTGGAGATCAAGCTCATCGCCGAGCTCCACGAGGTCTACGGCCTGCGTCCGCCCGGCAGCCTCGCTCAGCGCAGCACCGCCTACCTGGCGGCGTGGACGGAGGAGCGCGGCATCGACGTCACGAAACCCACGACGGTCAACGCGGCGCTCGGCGGTCAGATGAAGCGCGAACTGCGCCAGCAGATCATGAAGCGCACGCTGCGCAATCTGCCGAACCTCACCCCGTTCATGGTCGGCGCCGCGGTCGGCGCGTTCATGAACCGGCGGGACACGAAGAAGCTCGCGGACAAGGTCCGCGCGGACCTGCGCACGAAGCAGGTGCCGTGGGACGCCCTGCCGGAGCCCGCGACGACGGCCCTGCCACCGCGCGCCGCCCGCTGAGGACCGTCCCGGCCGCTCACCGGGGGCCGCTTCGCGACGCCTCTCCCGTCACCCTGGGGCGCCTTTCCCCACAACCCCCGAAAAGGCCGCTGTGCGCACCGTGACGCCCCGGCCGGCCCGCCGCCTTGTCCGGGGACGGTTCAGGCCCGTACGGCCGCCAGCGCGGCCACCAGGCGCTCCGGCTCGCGGGTCGAGAGGTAGGCGTACGGAGTGGGGTCCTCCGGGTCGGTGATCTCGACCCGTACCGCGGTCCGTACGTAGCTGCGCAGCAGCATGAAGGCGCGGGTGTCGGCCTTGTGCGTACGCCAGGCCACCGCCTCCTCCGGATCCAGTATCCGCGCCTCGCCCAGCGCCGAGACCGGGATCCGGGCGTCGCCCGCGATCAGCGCGTCGCCCACCACGCGGATGCGCACCGAGCCGTACGAGCTGACCGCCACCGCGGCCAGCGCCGCGCCGCCGATCAGACCACCGAGCATGGGCAGCGTCCCCAGCGGGAGCAGCATCAGGGCGCAGGCCACGCCGATCAGGCCGGCGATCACCCACCAGGAGCGGGGCGCGGTGAGGCGTTCTTCGTACGACTGCATGACTCCAGCTTGGCACGGCGGCGCGGGCCGGTTGGCCGCGCGGGTAGGGTCTGCACTCGTGAGTGGAACCGACAAGGCCCCGACGCGGCTGACGCCACCGGCCGACGCCGTCGCCCCGGTGCGGCACCCCGACGCCCCCGCGCCCGGGGAACTCCTCGGCGCGCACTACGACCACTGCTTCGGCTGCGGCGCGGCGCAGGCCCACGGCCTGCAGCTGCAGGCCCGCGCCGAGGAGGGCGTGCGGGTGACCGCCGAGTTCACGGTCAAGGAGGCCCATCAGGGCGCGCCGGGCCTGGCGCACGGCGGCGTGCTGGCCACCGCCCTGGACGAGACGCTGGGCGCGCTGAACTGGCTGCTGCGGGTGATCGCGGTGACCGGCCGCCTGGAGACCGACTTCCGACGGCCCGTACCGGTCGGTACGGTCCTGCACCTGGACGCGGAGATAACCGCCGTCCACGGCCGGAAGATCTACTCGACGGCGGTGGGCCGCATCGGCGGACCCGAAGGACCGGTCGCGGTACGCGCGGACGCGGTGTTCATCGAGGTGAAGATCGACCACTTCATCGACAACGGACGGCCGGCCGAGATCCAGGCCGCGATGGCCGATCCGGACCAGGTCAGGCGAGCTCGTGCTTTTGAGGTGAACCCGTGAGTCAGGTACGCAACCCGGTGGATGTGCTGATCCGGCGTCTGGACCCGGACGTTCCGCTGCCCGCCTACGGCCACCCCGGTGACGCCGGCGCCGACCTGGTGACCACCGAGGCGGCGGAACTCGCCCCGGGGGAGCGGACGGTGCTGCCGACCGGGGTCTCGATCGCGCTGCCCGACGGGTACGCGGCGTTCGTGCACCCCCGCTCGGGCCTGGCCGCCCGCTGCGGAGTGGCGCTCGTGAATGCCCCCGGGACGGTGGATGCCGGGTACCGTGGGGAAATCAAGGTGATCGTGGTCAATCTGGACCCGCGCGAGAGCGTGCGGTTCGAGAGATTCGACCGGATCGCCCAACTGGTCGTCCAGCAGGTCGAGAAGGTGCGCTTCCACGAGGTGGCGGAACTTCCCGGCTCGGCGCGGGCCGAGGGGGGATTCGGTTCCACCGGCGGTCATGCGGCGGTGGACGGCTCCACGGGTGGGAATGGATACGCATCGGTCGGTGCCGACCGGGAAGGACAGTGACGTGTTCGGACGTCGCAAGAAGAACGAGGCTCCCGCAGAGCCGGCCCGCGCGGCGGAAGCCGACGCGACGGCCCCGGACTCCGTGGACGAGGCAGCCGGGACCGCCGAGGAGGAGCGGCGTGTGAACCTGCCGCCCGCCCCGCGGCCCGACGGCCCCTGGGACCTCTCCGAGGTCTCGGACCCCGCCGAGGGGCGGGTCGACCTGGGCGGCCTGTTCGTGCCCGGCGTGGAAGGCATGGAGCTGCGCGTGGAGGTCGCGGGCGACGCGATCGTCGCCGCGACCGTGGTCCTCCAGGACAGCGCCGTACAGCTCCAGGCGTTCGCCGCCCCCAAGAAGGAGGGCATCTGGGGCGAGGTCCGCGAGGAGATCGGCGCGGGCATCACCCAGCAGGGCGGCGTCATCGACGAGGTCGAGGGCCCGCTCGGCTGGGAACTGCGCGCCCAGGTCCCGGTCCAGCTCCCGGACGGCACCAACGGCGTCCAGGTCGTGCGCTTCGTCGGCGTGGACGGCCCCCGCTGGTTCCTGCGCGGTGTCATCTCCGGCCAGGGCGCGGTCCAGCCCGAGGCCGCCGGCATCCTGGAGCACATCTTCCGGGACACCGTGGTCGTCCGCGGCGAGGCCCCCATGGCCCCCCGCGACCCCATCGTCCTCAAGCTCCCCGACGACGCCCAGATGGTCCCCGACGGCGTCCAGCAGGAATCCGCCGAAACCTCCCGCTTCGGCGGCGGCGTGGAGCGTCTGGAACGGGGTCCGGAGATCACGGAGATCCGCTGACGCCACCGCGGCGGACGCGCCGCACGACATCGTTCCCGGGGCCCAACGGCTCCGGGAACGAGTGCTGTTGTGGAGGGGGCATGCGAGGGCCGGGCACGACGCCTCGCGTGGGGCCGGGCGGGCTCGGGCGGCGCCGGCTTCCTCCTGGTTCCCGGGGACGGACACCGTCGAGCAGCCGGTGCCCTTCGTGGACAGCCGTTACGCCCGCACGCTGACGAGTGAGCAGCGCCGCCGGCTGCTGGCGGCCCATCCCGAGGGCCGGGCCCGGTTCTGGGGAGCCGTGCCGAGCCACGACAAGAAGATGCGCGATGTCGCCCCGGACGACGTCGTCCTGTTCACCGGCGGCAACCGGGTCCGCGCGGTGGGGGAGATCGGCGTGATCTTCCGGAACCGGGAGCTGGCCGATCTGCTGTGGCCGCCCCCGGACGAGAGCGCCCCGAGTTGGCACACCGTCTACACCCTGCTCGATCTGACGGACACCGACATCCCGTACCACGACCTGAACGCCGCCCTCGGCTACAAGCCGACGCACGTGTTCCCGGGGCAGATGGTCTTTTCCGAGGACCGGGCGCGTCCGGTCCTCGAAGAACTCATGATCACCTCAAGCGCCGAGCAGGTCGGGGCCGCGGAGCCCGCGCGGCGGCCGGACTCCGCGAGCCGGGCCGCCGTACGGACGGCCGCGGCCGAGCAGAACCGGACGTTCGGAACGGCGTACGAGCGCACCGGACGGCTGATCGTGGTCGCCCCGGAAGGAAGCCCGGCTGGTCGCCGCCTACAAGGACCATCTCGCCTCCACGGGCCGGAAGGGCGCCGGCCGTCTCTTCTGCCCGTCCGGCGTCAGCGATCTGTACCTCTCGGACGACGAGGGCACCGAGGTCATGGAGGCCAAGAGCGCCACGTCGCACCAGTACGTGCGGCAGGCTCTCGCCCAGCTGCTGGACTACGCCCCGCACAGCCCCCGGCGCCCCGACCGGCTGAGCGGCCTCTTCCCGGCCCCCGTCGCGCACGACGACCTTCTGCTGCTCCACCGCTACGGCATCGACTGCATAGAGCGCGAAGAGTCGGGCGGCTTCGTGCGTGCGGAGGCGCCGGCGGAGCGGAGGGCTCTGATGCGCTCCGCCTTCGGTTGAGGAACCGGCCCGCACCCCCCTCCCACGGCTGGAATCAAGCGCTCCGGTGGGTCGCACTCCCTTCCAAGGAGTGCGACCCATCCGCGTTTGTGCAGGTCAGAGCAGGAAGCGTATGAGAATCGTCAATGCGGCGCTAATGGCCGTAAGGGAGGCGTCAACGGCGGTCGGAAATGGTCGAGTTAGTAGTTTGCTCTAGGGGTCAGATCCACCGATCCCACTAGGAGCACACGATGGCCGACCTGGCCTTCGTCGTCGCCACGCTCGCGGTCTTCGCGCTGGTGGCGCTCGTCGCCAAGGGGGTGACGAAGCTGTGACCATCGAGAATGTCGTCGGTCTGATCGTCGCCGTCGCCCTGCTCGGCTACCTGGTCCTCGCCCTCGTCTTCCCGGAGAGGTTCTGAGCGTCCCTATGAGCCCCATCCTGGCCGGCGTGCTCCAGCTCATCGCGCTCGTGGCCGCGCTCGCCCTGGCGTACCGCCCCCTCGGCGACTACATGGCCGCCACGTACAGCTCCCGCAAGCACCTGCGCGTCGAAAAGATCATCTACCGCTGCATCGGCGCCAACCCGGACACCGAGATGCGCTGGCCCGCGTACCTGCGCGGCGTCCTCGCGTTCTCCCTGGCCGGCGTGCTCTTCCTCTATCTGCTCCAGCGTTTGCAGGGCAGCCTGCCGCTGTCGTTCGGCTTCGCCTCGATCAGCCCGGACCAGGCGTTCAACACCGCCGCGTCCTTTGTGGCCAACACCAACTGGCAGTCGTACAGCGGCGAACAGGCCATGGGCCACGTCGTGCAGACGGCCGGTCTGGCGGTGCAGAACTTCGTCTCGGCCGCGACCGGTATGGCCGTCGCGATCGCCCTCGTACGCGGCTTCTCCCGCACCCGTACCGGGGACCTCGGCAACTTCTGGGCCGACCTGGTACGCGGCACCGTGCGGGTGCTGATACCGATCGCCGTGATCGGTGCGCTCGTCCTCGTCGCGTGCGGCGCCATCCAGAACTTCTCCGGCATCCACGAGGTCGGGCAGTTCATGGGCGGCACCCAGCAGACCAACGGCGGCGCGGTCGCCTCGCAGGAGGTCATCAAGGAGCTGGGCACCAACGGAGGCGGCTACTTCAACGCCAACTCGGCCCACCCCTTCGAGAACCCCAACGGGTTCACCAACCTCTTCGAGGTCTTCCTCATCCTGGTCATCCCGTTCTCGCTGACCCGTACCTTCGGCAAGCTGGTCGGCAACGTACGGCAGGGCTACGCGGTCCTGGCCACGATGGGCGTCATCTGGCTCGGCTTCACCGCCCTGATGATGTGGACCGAGTTCGCGCACGGCGGCCCGGCGCTCCAGGCGGCCGGCGGCGCGCTGGAGGGCAAGGAGACGCGCTTCGGGATCGGCGGCTCGTCGATCTTCTCGGTGGCCACCACCCTCACCTCGACCGGCGCCGTGGACTCCTTCCACGACTCCTTCACCGCCTTCGGCGGCGGCATCCAGCTGCTGGGCATGATGCTCGGCGAGATCGCGCCCGGCGGCGTCGGCTCCGGCCTGTACGGCATGCTCGTGATGGCCGTCATCGCGGTGTTCATCGCGGGCCTGATGGTGGGCCGTACCCCCGAGTACCTGGGCAAGAAGATCGGCACCCGCGAGATCAAGCTCGCGGCCTGCTACATCCTCATCACCCCGACGCTGGTCCTCGGCTTCACCGCCGCCTCGATGGTGCTGCCGGACGCGCTCGGCTCGATCCTCAACACCAAGGCGCTGGGCGCCGGACCGCACGGCTTCTCCGAGGTGCTGTACGCCTTCACCTCGGGCGCCAACAACAACGGCTCGGCCTTCGGCGGCCTGAACGCCAACACCCCCTGGTACAACACCACGATCGGGCTGGCGATGCTGCTCGGCCGCTTCCTGCCGATGGTGTTCGTCCTGGCGCTGGCCGGCTCGCTCGCCGGGCAGAAGCCGGTCCCGGAGACCGCCGGCACGCTCCGTACCGAGAAGCCGCTCTTCGCGGGGCTGCTGGTCGGCACGATCCTGATCATCACCGGTCTGACGTACTTCCCGGCGCTGGCGCTCGGCCCGATCGCGGAGGGGCTGTCGTGACCACCGACGTAAACGACGCACAGCAAGAGGAGCGCCGCTCCATGTCCACCGCAACACCGACCCGCGCGCCCCACCAGGACGTGCCCGCCGGGCACCAGCCGGACGGCGACGGCCGTGTCGGCGGGGGGCTCTTCGACCCCAAGCAGCTGGTCAAGTCGCTGCCGGACGCGATGCGCAAGCTGAATCCCCGGGTGATGGTCAAGTCCCCGGTGATGTTCGTGGTCGAGGTCGGCTCGGTGCTGACCACGGTCTTCGCGCTGATGTCGCCGGGGGACTGGTTCGGCTGGGCCATCGCCCTCTGGCTCTGGCTCACGGTGATCTTCGCCAACCTGGCGGAGGCGGTGGCCGAGGGCCGCGGCAAGGCGCAGGCGGACACGCTGCGCAAGGCCAAGACGGACACCGTGGCCCGCCGTCTGAACGGCGGCACCGAGGAGCAGGTGCCCGGCACCGAGCTGCGCGTCGGCGACCTCGTCGTCTGCGAGGCGGGCGACATCATCCCCGGTGACGGCGATGTCGTCGAGGGCGTCGCGTCGGTCGACGAGTCGGCCATCACGGGCGAGTCGGCGCCGGTCATCCGCGAGTCCGGCGGGGACCGGTCCGCGGTCACCGGCGGTACGAAGGTGCTCTCCGACCGTATCGTCATCAAGATCACCACCAAGCCCGGCGAGACCTTCATCGACCGGATGATCAACCTGGTCGAGGGCGCCGCCCGGCAGAAGACGCCGAACGAGATCGCGCTGAACATCCTGCTCGCCTCGCTCACCGTCGTCTTCCTGCTGGCCGTCGTCACGCTCCAGCCGTTCGCGGTCTACGCGGGCGCCGAACAGCCCATGATCGTGCTGCTGGCGCTGCTGGTCTGCCTGATCCCCACGACGATCGGCGCGCTGCTGTCGGCCATCGGTATCGCGGGCATGGACCGGCTGGTCCAGCGCAACGTCCTGGCGATGTCCGGACGCGCGGTCGAGGCCGCCGGCGACGTCTCGACGCTGCTGCTCGACAAGACCGGCACCATCACCCTCGGCAACCGCCAGGCCGCCGAGTTCGTGCCGGTCAAGGGCGTCACGGAGGCCGAGGTCGCGGACGCGGCCCAGCTGTCCTCGCTCGCCGACGAGACGCCCGAGGGCCGCTCGATCGTCGTCCTGGCCAAGGAGAAGTACGGGCTGCGCGAGCGCCACCAGGGCGAACTGGTCGACGCGACGTGGGTGCCCTTCACCGCCCAGACCCGCATGTCGGGCGTGGACGTGACCGAGCACGGCACCGTACGCCGGGTCCGCAAGGGCGCGTCCGGCTCCGTCATCGCCTGGGTGCGCGAGAGCGGCGGCACCGTCCCCGACGACGCCGACCGGCTGGCCAACGGCATCTCCGAGGCCGGCGGCACGCCGCTGCTGGTCGCCCTGGAGGACGAGCGGGGCGCCCGCGTCCTGGGCGTCATCCACCTCAAGGACGTCGTCAAGGACGGCATGCGCGAACGCTTCGTCGAGCTGCGCAAGATGGGCATCAAGACCGTCATGATCACGGGCGACAACCCGCTGACGGCCAAGGCCATCGCCGACGAGGCGGGCGTGGACGACTTCCTCGCGGAGGCCACGCCCGAGGACAAGATGGCCCTGATCAAGCGCGAACAGGCGGGCGGCAAGCTGGTCGCCATGACCGGCGACGGCACCAACGACGCGCCGGCCCTGGCCCAGGCGGACGTCGGCGTGGCCATGAACACCGGCACCTCGGCCGCCAAGGAGGCCGGGAACATGGTGGACCTGGACTCCAACCCGACCAAGCTCATCGAGATCGTCGAGATCGGCAAACAGCTCCTGATCACCCGGGGCGCCCTGACCACCTTCTCGATCGCCAACGACGTCGCGAAGTACTTCGCGATCATCCCGGCGATGTTCGCGGTGGCCTACCCGGGCCTGGACACGCTCAACATCATGCGGCTGCACAGCTCGCAGTCCGCGATCCTGTCCGCGATCATCTTCAACGCGCTGATCATCGTGGCGCTGGTCCCGCTGGCCCTCAAGGGCGTGCGCTACCGCCCGGTGAGCGCGGACCGGATGCTCCGCCGCAACCTCGGCATCTACGGACTGGGCGGCCTGATCGCCCCGTTCATCGGCATCAAACTCATCGACCTGCTCATCTCGCTGATCCCCGGGATCGGGTGATTCCCCATGAACAACGCGGTACGCAACAGTGCCCGCCTCTTCGGCGCCGGGCTGCGCGCCCTGCTCGTCCTGACCGTGGTCTGCGGCGTGATCTATCCGCTCGTCGTCACCGGCATCGCCCAGGCCGCCTTCAACGGCAAGGCCAACGGCTCCGAGGTGACACAGAACGGCAAGGTCGTCGGCTCCGAACTCCTCGGCCAGCGCTACGACAAGGGCAAGGACAGCAAGGGCAACCCCATCCCGGACCTGCGCTACTTCCAGCCCCGCCCGTCCGCGGGACTCGGCAGCAACAAGACCAACGACGTCAACACCCAGTACGACCTCCAGGTCTCCGGCGCCACCAACCAGGGCGCCACCAACACCGACCTGATCGCCGCCGTCAAGGAACGCAAGCAGTGGGTCGCCGACACCTACGGCGTCCCCCAGTCCCAGGTCCCCGCCGACGCCGTCACCTCCTCCGGCTCCGGCCTCGACCCGGACATCTCCCCGGCGTACGCGAAACTCCAGGTCAACCGTGTCGCCAAGGAGAACCACCTGGACCGAGCGAAGGTCGAGCGCCTGGTGGAGGACACGACCGAGGGCCGCGTCCTGGGCTTCATGGGGGAGCCCAGGGTCAATGTCCTGAAGCTCAACATGGGGCTGCGGGAACTGGCCAAGTAGGCGGACGCTTCACGGCGGGGCGGGGGGGGACCACCCCCGGCCCCCGCCCGTTCCCGTACGCGCTACCAGACGTCCCCACTCCGCCAGTCACAGGCCAAGTCACCCGTCAGATCCAGCGGCACAGCCCCCGGCAGCACATGGATCCCGCCGTCCTCCTCCTCGGTACGCTCCGGCCCGCTCGGGCCCAGGGTGTACGAAGCGCCCCGCCACAGCTGCCAGCCCCGCGCCGCGTAGAAGTCGGCGGCCCCGTCGGACGCGCTGAGGGCGCCCAGGTCGTAGGCGTCGCGTACGACCCGCTCCAGCGCCGTCATCATGGCAGCCCCATGCCCCCGCCCCCGCCGGTCCGCGCGGACGCCGACCCCCTCCACGTAACCGCACCGCAGGGGCCGCCCGGCATGCACCATCTGACGCTGCACGACGGAGGCGTGCCCGATCAGCTCATCGCCCTCCCACACCAGGGCATGCACACCGCCCAGCGCGTGGTCCCAGTCCTCTTCGGTCATGTCGCCTTCGAAGACCTCGTGGAGAAGCGTTTTGGCTGCGACGCGGGTACGGGCGTCGAGTTCGGCGGTGTGGGCGAGGTGTGCGTCGGTCATGGGGGCATGATCCTGGAACGGGTGGGGGAGGGCCAGTGCCGCATGGCCGGATCGCCGCTGCCGACCGGGGCGTGGCACCACCCGGGCCTTTTTGTCATGTACCGCTCTGTCCGGTCCATGTGGCGATGTGGCTTGCCGTGTTCGCGCTCTTGTCGGCGGAGGAGGGAGATCCCGGGGTCGCCCGTGCCCGCATCGAGAAGGTGCTCGACGGACAGAAACCGGAGAGCGACTCCGCCCGCCTGCGGGCCCACCGCTGTCGGGGTATCGGGCCGCTGGGTGCGCTGGAGATCGCCGCGCCACTCGGCCGGCAACCGAGCGACGGCAGAACGGCCCGCCCGAGGACCGGACTGAACCTGCGCCGCGCGCCGGCCCGGGACGCCGGGTAGGACCGCTGCCCCCGTACACCCCCACCCGTATCAGAGTCCCGTAAAGACCCGCCCCCCAGCCGCCACCTGCACTTTTTGTGCCGGTGTGCGGTCGGTAGGGTCGCAGGAGGCCCAGCCCGGTGGGGGCGGGCCGGACGTAAGACAATGGGGCCATGGCACGCGGGAAGCTACGGATCTATCTCGGCGCTGCACCGGGCGTCGGCAAGACGTATTCGATGCTGTCCGAGGCGCACCGGCGGGTGGAGCGCGGGACGGACGTCGTGGTGGCGTTCGTGGAGCATCATGACCGGCCCCGTACGGAGGTCATGCTGCACGGGCTGGAGCAGATCGAGCGGGTGGAGCTGGAGTACCGCGGTTCCGTGTTCACCGAGATGGACGTGGACGCGGTGCTGCGGCGCGACCCGTCCGTGGCGCTCGTCGACGAGCTCGCGCACACGAATGTGCCCGGCTCCCGTAACGCAAAGCGCTGGCAGGACATCGAGGAGCTGCTGGAGGCCGGGATCGATGTGATCTCCACGGTCAACGTCCAGCACCTCGAATCGCTGGGTGACGTGGTCGAGTCGATAACGGGCGTGCGGCAGCGCGAGACGGTGCCGGACGAGATCGTCCGCCGGGCCGACCAGATCGAGCTGGTCGACATGTCGCCCGAGGCGATCCGGCGCCGGATGGCGCACGGCAACATCTACAAGCCCGACAAGGTGGACGCCGCCCTGTCGAACTACTTCCGGCCGGGCAATCTGACCGCGCTGCGGGAGCTGGCGCTGCTGTGGGTGGCCGACCGGGTGGACGAATACCTCCAGCAGTACCGCGCCGAGCACAGCGTTTCCAAGATCTGGGCGGGCCGCGAGCGCATCGTCGTCGGCCTCACGGGCGGCCCCGAGGGGCGTACGCTCATCCGCCGCGCCTCCCGGATGGCGGCCAAGGGCTCGGGCAGCGAGGTGCTCGCCGTCTACATAGCGCGCAGCGACGGGCTGACCTCGGCCTCGCCCAAGGAACTGGCCGTACAGCGCACCCTCGTCGAAGACCTTGGCGGGACGTTTCACCACGTCATAGGCGACGACATACCGAACGCGCTGCTGGAGTTCGCGCGCGGTGTCAACGCCACCCAGATCGTGCTGGGCTCCAGCCGCCGCAAGGCGTGGCAGTACGTCTTCGGGCCGGGCGTCGGCGCCACCGTCGCGCGCGACTCGGGCCCCGACCTGGACGTGCACATCGTCACCCACGACGAGGTCGCCAAGGGGCGCGGCCTGCCCGTCGCGCGCGGGGCCCGGCTGGGCCGGGCCCGGATCATCGCCGGCTGGCTGCTGGGCGTGGCAGGGCCGGTCCTGCTGTCGCTGTTGCTCGCCGCCCTCGACAACGGTCCGGGCCTGGCCAACGATGTTCTGCTCTTCCTCTTCCTGACCGTCGCCGCCGCGCTGATCGGTGGGCTGCTGCCGGCGCTGGCCGCCGCGGCGGTCGGCTCGCTGCTGCTGAACTTCTACTTCACCCCGCCCACCCACTCGATCACCATCGCCGACCCCAAGAACATCGTCGCGATCGTGATCTTCTTCGCGGTCGCCGTCTCGGTCGCCTCCGTGGTCGACCTGGCCGCCCGCCGTACCCATCAGGCGGCGCGGCTGCGCGCCGAGTCGGAGATCCTCTCCTTCCTGGCGGGCAGCGTGCTGCGCGGCGAGACGACGCTGGACGCGCTGCTGGAGCGGGTACGGGAGACGTTCGGCATGGAGTCGGTCGCGCTGCTGGAGCGCACCGGCGACGTGGCCCCGTGGACCTGTGCGGGCCGCGTCGGCGGCACCGCGGAGGGCGATCCGGAGGCCAAGCCGCTCATGCGGCCCGAGGACGCGGACGTGGACATGCCGGTCGGCGACCACATGGCGCTGGCCCTGACCGGCCGGGTACTGCCCGCCGAGGACCGCCGCGTGCTGGCCGCCTTCGCCGCGCAGGCCGCCGTCGTACTGGACCGCCAGCGGCTGGTCGGCGAGGCGGAGCGGGCCCGCGAGCTGGCCGAGGGCAACCGCATCCGTACGGCGCTGCTGGCCGCGGTCAGCCACGATCTGCGGACGCCGCTGGCGAGCATCAAGGCGTCGGTGACCTCGCTGCGCTCCGACGACGTGGCCTGGTCCGAGGACGACGAGGCGGAGCTGCTGGCGGGCATCGAGGCCGGCGCGGACCGGCTGGACCATCTGGTGGGCAACCTGCTGGACATGTCCCGCCTGCAGACCGGCACGGTCACCCCGCTGATCCGCGACATCGACCTGGACGAGGTGGTGCCGATGGCGCTCGGCGGCGTCCCCGAGGGCAGCGTCACCCTGGACATCCCCGAGGAACTGCCGATCGTCGCCGTCGACCCGGGGCTGCTGGAGCGCTCCGTGGCGAACCTCGTGGAGAACGGCGTCAAGTACAGCCCGGACGGCGAACGCGTCCTGGTCTCCGCGAGCGCCCTCGGCGACCGCGTCGAGCTGCGCATCGCCGACCGCGGCCCCGGCGTGCCGGACAGCGCCAAGGACCGTATCTTCGAGCCGTTCCAGCGCTACGGGGACGCGCCCCGCGGCGCGGGCGTGGGCCTGGGGCTGGCCGTCGCCCGCGGCTTCGCGGAGGCGATGGGCGGCACGCTCGCCGCCGAGGACACCCCCGGCGGCGGTATGACCATGGTCCTCACGCTGCGTGCCGCGGCCGGCCGCCCGCCGGTACGGCCCGACCTCCCGGCCCAGGCGACGACGTGAGCGCGCGCCCCGCCGCCACCGGAGCGGCCCCGCACGGACCGCTCCCCGGCCCCCTGGAGCCGCCTTCCAGCCGACACCGCGCGGGCACGGCCCGGCGGGTTTCCCCACCACGAGGAGAACGACAGTGAACCGGGTGCTTGTGGTCGATGACGAGCCGCAGATCGTACGGGCCCTCGTGATCAACCTGAAGGCGCGCAAGTACGAGGTCGACGCGGCCCCCGACGGGGCCACCGCCCTCAAGCTGGCCGCCGCCCGCCACCCCGACGTCATCGTCCTGGACCTGGGCCTGCCCGACATGGACGGCGTGGAGGTGATCAAGGGCCTGCGGGGCTGGACCCGGGTGCCGATCCTGGTGCTCTCCGCCCGGCAGACCTCGGACGAGAAGGTCGAGGCGCTGGACGCCGGGGCCGACGACTACGTCACCAAGCCCTTCGGGATGGACGAGCTGCTGGCCCGGCTGCGGGCCGCGGTGCGCCGGGCCGAGCCGACCGGGCCCGCCGACGACGCGGTGGTCGTGGAGACCGACGGGTTCACCGTCGACCTGGCCGCCAAGAAGGTCAACCGCGGCGGCCGGGACGTACGCCTTACGCCGACCGAGTGGCATCTCCTGGAGGTCCTGGTCCGCAATACGGGACGTCTCGTCAGCCAGAAACAGCTCCTCCAGGAGGTCTGGGGGCCGTCGTACGGCACCGAGACCAACTACCTGCGCGTCTACATGGCACAGCTGCGCCGCAAGCTGGAGAGCGACCCCTCGCACCCCCGGCACTTCGTCACCGAGCCCGGCATGGGCTATCGCTTCGAGCAGTGACCGCGGCCGCGCGCCGGACGGGCCGTACGGCGCGCTCCGCGGCCGTGATCCCGGGCCCCGTACACCGGTACGCTGGGCTCATGAGTGCTGGGACCCGATCCGAGAAGCCGGCAGGCCGGTTCCGCCGGATGCTCGACAGGCTGTCCTCCTCCGAGGAGGAGCTGGAGTCGGCCGAGCTGCGGCAGGACGCCGAGAACACCGGCTGTACCCGCATCTGCGACTGCGACGACCGGCAGATAGTCAAGGTCACCGGCACCCTGCGGCATGTGACGCTGCGGCCGCGCGCCGGTGTGCCCGCCCTGGAGGCGGAGCTGTTCGACGGCTCCGCCGCGCTGGACGTGGTGTGGCTGGGCCGGCGCGCGATCACCGGCATAGAGCCGGGCCGCAAGCTCATCGCCTCGGGCCGGATCTCCATGAGCCACGGACGCCGGGTGCTGTTCAATCCGAAATACGAACTCCGACCACTCGGACAGGAGTAGCCGGTGACGTCTGACGACCGATCCACGCGAACCACCGGACCGGCCGACGGGCCGGTCCAGGAGCAGGACGGCGCCGCCGACGGCAGAGCCGTCACCGAGGCGGCCCTCTTCGAGGCATTCGGCGGCGTACGCGGCATGGTGGAAACCGTGGTGCCGGGTCTGCTGTTCGTCACGATCTACACGGTCAACAAGGACCTGCACATCTCCGCGATCGCCGCGCTGGCGGTCTCGCTGGTGCTGGCCGCCGCCCGCCTGGTCCGCAAGGACACCGTCAAGCACGCCTTCAGCGGCGTCTTCGGGGTGGCCTTTGGCGTGGTCTTCGCGATGATGACCGGCGACGCCAAGGACTTCTACCTGCCCGGCATGCTCTACACGCTGGGCCTGGGCGTCGCCTACATCGTCACCACGCTGGCCGGCGCGCCGCTGATCGGCATGATCCTGGGGCCGGTGTTCAAGGAGAACCTCTCCTGGCGCACCCGCAACCCGGGCCGCAAGAAGGCGTACGCCAAGGCCAGCTACGCCTGGGGCGCGATCCTGCTCGCCAAGTGCGCGATCCTCTTCCCGCTGTACTGGTGGGCGGACACCACCCACCTCGGCTGGGTGCTGATCGCGCTGAAGATCCCGCCGTTCCTGCTGGCGGTGTGGCTCACCTGGGTGTTCCTGGCCAAGGCGCCGGCACCGATCGACGTCTTCGCCGAGATGGAGGCCAAGGAGAAGGCCGAGGAGGAGGCGAAGGCGGAGCGGGAGCGCGCGGCGCGGGAGAGCGACGTCCTGGGCGGGGTGGCCGCGGACCTCGCCAAGGACATCACGCCGCAGGCGCTGGCCGCCGAGCAGCCGGGCCGGACGGCGCCCCGGCACCGCCGCTGAGCACCGGGCCGCAGATACGGCGGAGGGGCGGGCAACCCACGGGTTCCCGGCCTCCCCCGCATCTGCGGCCCCCCGTCATGCCTCGCGGCGCCCCGGCCGCAGGGCCCCCCGCCGCACCCCTGTTCGGCGTGAGCACCCGGTTGCCGCGGATGATCGTGACCAGCGAGGTGTCCTCGGGCCACTGGACATCCCCGACCCGGGTGCCGGCCAGCGCCGCCTCCGGCGGCAGCGTCAGCTCCACCAGGTTGGCGTCGCCGTGGCTGAAGCGCAGCAGCCGTACGAGATCGCCGACGCTCACCGCCTCCTCGACCAGCGCCGACATCAGGCGCGGCGTGGAGACCGCGACGTCCACGCCCCACGCCTCGTTGAACAGCCACTCGTTCTTGGGGTTGTTCACCCGGGCCACCACCCGCGGCACGCCGTACTCGGTCTTGGCGAGCAGCGAGACGACCAGGTTGACCTTGTCGTCGCCGGTCGCCGCGATGACGACGTTGCAGCGCTGCAGCGCGGCCTCGTCCAGCGAGGTGATCTCGCAGGCGTCGGCCAGCAGCCACTCCGCCAGCGGCACCCGCTCGACCGAGATCGCCGTCGGCGCCTTGTCGATGAGCAGGATCTCGTGCCCGTTTTCCAAGAGCTCGCCCGCGATGGACCGCCCCACCGCGCCCGCGCCCGCGATCGCGACCCTCATGCGTGCGCCTCCTCGGGCCCTTCGGCGAACACCGCTTCCACCTTCTCGACCTCGTCGGTGCGCATCATCACGTGCACCAGGTCGCCTTCCTGCAACACGGTCTGCGAGGTCGGCAGCATCGCCTCGCCCAGGCGGGTGAGGAAGGCGACGCGGACGCCGGTCTCCTCCTGCAGCCTGCTGATCTTGTGGCCCACCCAGGCCGGCGAGGTGTGCACCTCGGCCAGCTGGACGCCGCCGCTCGGGTCGCGCCACAGCGGCTCGGCCCCCGAGGGCAGCAGCCGGCGCAGCATCTGGTCGGCGGTCCAGCGCACGGTGGCCACCGTCGGGATGCCGAGGCGCTGGTAGACCTCGGCGCGGCGCGGGTCGTAGATGCGCGCCGCGACGTTCTCCACGCCGAACATCTCGCGGGCCACCCGGGCCGCGATGATGTTGGAGTTGTCGCCGCTGCTGACGGCGGCGAAGGCGCCCGCCTCCTCGATCCCGGCCTCGCGCAGGGTGTCCTGGTCGAAGCCGACCCCGGTCACCCGGCGGCCGCCGAAGGCGGAGCCCAGCCGGCGGAAGGCGGTGGGGTCCTGGTCGACCACCGCGATCGTATGACCCTGGCTCTCCAGGGTCTGTGCGAGCGCGGAACCCACTCGCCCGCACCCCATGATGACGATGTGCATCGGCCCCTACCTCGCACCTTTCCCTGTGCTGTGACGCCGGCTGCTTTCGTACCTGGCGTGTTCGGCGACCACGCTACCTGGCGTGGGAGCCGGTGCGACCACGTGGTTCGTCCGCACGGCCGTCTTGGGCGTTAAGAACGCGACAAGAGAACATAAGCTTCGGGTAAGTTTCCTTGCGGTACGCAGGGGAATCTGCTCGGTGATCATGGCGGCGGAGGTGCCGCACGGCGCCCGGCGTGTCCGGGGCCGGCCCCCTTCGCCCAGATCAGAGCCCCGCGGCCGGTCGCGATCAGGTGCGTACGGGCCGCTCCGTACGGCACGCTGACCCTCGTGTCCACCGCGCCTCAGCAGCCCCGGCCCAGCGAAGCCGCCCCCCATATGGTCGTCTGCGGCGACGACGCCCTCGCGCGCCGCCTCGCCGCCGAACTCAAGGATGTGTACCGGGAGCGGGTCACCCTCGTGGTCCCCTCCGCCAGGGAACCCCACCGGCCCCGCATCCCGCCGCCGCCCGGCCCCCTGGGCCGGGCCCAGGCGCTGCTCGGCCGGGTCTCCGCCGTCATGGTCCGCACGCCGTCCGGCCCGCCCGACGAGCCCGGGGGCGCCGAGGAGCCGCCCGACGAGCCCATACGGGTCCTGGAGGCGCCGGAGGCCGACGACGCCACGCTGGCCGAGGCGGGCATCGCCACCGCGAACGCGCTCGCGCTGGTCTACGACGATGACGAGACCAACATCCACGCCGCGCTGCGCGCCCGGCGCCTGAACCCTCGGCTGCGGCTGGTGATCCGGCTCTACAACCGCAAACTCGGCCAGTATCTGGAGCAGTTGCTCGACCAGGCCGCGGCCGTCGGCGCCCTGGACACCGAGGGCACCGACGCGTCCACCACGGTGCTGTCCGACGCCGACACCGTGGCGCCCGCCCTGGCGGCCACCGCCGTGGCGGGCACCAGCAAGGTCATCGAGGCCGACGGCCTGCTGCTGCGCGCCGTGGAGCGCGGCCCCGCCCAGGCCGCCGCCCCCGGGCTGTGCCCGCTCGCCCTCCTGTCCGCGACGGCGGACCTGCCCGCCGACACCGACCCAGGCCGTACGGACGAGGGCCCCGCCGCCGACGAAGGCCCCGAGCTCCTTCCCGACGAGGCCACTGCCATGGCGGCCACCGGGCGCGGCTCCGTCGTCCTGGAAACCGTCACCTACACGGGGCGCCAGCAGCGCCCTGGCGGCCGGGGCGACCGGGAGCGCCAGGCGCGACATGGCGGCCTGAGCGCCCTATGGCGCCGGGTCAGCCTGCGTGGCCGGGGCGTGCCGCTGGGCACCTTCTTCTCCCGCAGGCTGCGCTGGTCGCTGGCCGGCGTCGTCGGCGCGGTCCTCGCGCTGGCCGTCGCCTCCTCCGTAACCACCGGCGACTCCCCGCTGCACGCCGCCTACCTTTCGCTCCTCGACCTCTTCGCCATCAACGAACCGGCCATCGGCGAGCCGGTCCCCCGCAAGGTGCTGCAACTCCTTTCCGGGCTCACCGGGTTGCTGCTGCTGCCGGTCCTGGTGGCCGCCGCACTGGAAGGTCTCGGCACCTTCCGCAACGCCTCCGCGCTGCGCCGGCCGCCGCGCGGACTGTCCGGGCACGTGGTGCTGCTGGGGCTCGGCAAGGTCGGTACGCGGGTGCTGGCCCAACTGCATGAGCTGGGCATCCCCGTGGTGTGTGTGGAAGCCGACCCGGAAGCGCGCGGCATTGCGCTGGCGCGCCGGCTGCGGGTGCCGACGGTGGTGGGGGACGTCACGCACGAAGGCGTACTGGAGGCCGCCAAGATCCAGCGTGCCCACGCCCTCCTCGCCCTCACCAGCGAGGACACCACCAATCTGGAGGCGGCGCTGTACGCCCGCTCGGTCAAGCCCCGGCTCCGGGTGACGCTGCGCCTGTTCGACGACCGCTTCGCCACCGCCGTCTACCGCACGCTGCGCGCCGCGTACCCCCAGGCGCGCACCCGCAGCCGCAGCGTCAGCTTCCTGGCCGCGCCCGCCTTCGCCGGCGCGATGATGGGGCGGCAGATCCTCGGCGCCATCCCCGTCGAGCGGCGGGTCCTGCTCGTCGCCCGGGTCGAGGCGCGTGGCCACGCCGCCCTGGAGGGGCGCCGGATCGCCGACGTCTTCCGGCCCGGCATGCTGCGCGTCCTGGCCGTGGACACCTCCGCGCCCGACGACGCGCCGGACTCCGCGCCCACCGCCGCCCCGGAAGCGCCGGAGCGCGGCCGGGCCCAGCTGGTACGGGAACTGGGCGACGCGTACGCACTGCGCCCCCAGGACCGCGTCCTGCTGGTCGCGACCCGCCAGGGGCTCGGCGAGCTGATCTCGCGGCGCCCGTGTACGGCCGGTGCGGCGCCGCAGGACGCATAACGATACGGGCCGGTACGTACCGCTATGGGGCACCGCTCCGGCACCGTACCGATTCCGGCCGCCCCGCCCCGTCCGGCAGGATGGACCCGCCCCGAAGGCCGGGGCCGGTGAAGGTGTGGCGGCGAGGAGAGCGGACGGTGCAGCACGGCGGGATGTCCCCGGAGTTCCTGGAGGGGTACACCACGCTCCTCGCCGAGGTGTCGGACACCGGGCGGCTGCCCCGGCGCGCGGAACTGGACGCGCTGCGCGAAGTGGGGGAGCGGGCCGCCGAGTCGGGGCACGGGCTGCGTGAGGCGGTCGGGCTCTTCCTGGGGGAGACGCGGCGGGTGTGGGGCACGCTGCCGGGGGTCGCGCGGGCCGCGGGCGCCACGGAGCGGGCCCGTACCGGCGATGCCGTGCTGGGCGCGGTGGACGCCGCGATCGCCGCGTTCGGCGAGGGCCACGAACGCGCGCAGCGGCTCGCCGTACGCCAGGAGGAGGCCGAACGCCGCGAGTTCGTCGACGACCTGCTGTACGGGCGCAGCGACCTGGGCCGGCTGGCCGAGCGCGCCGAGCGGTTCGGGCTGCGGCTGGCCCACGAGCACGCGGTCGCGGTGGCCGAGGGGGACGAGCCCTTCGACGACATCCACCCGGTCGCCCGCCGGGTCGAACGCGAACTGCTCGGCCGGTTCGGCGACCGCGATGTGCTGATCACCACCAAGGAGGGCCGGCTGATCTGCGTCGGCGCGAGCCGCGAGCGCACCGTGCTGGACGCCTTCGCCACCTACGCGCGCTGGCCCGACGTGGGCCGCCCCGGCGCCCGGCGGGTGGCCCTCGGCCGGCCGCACTCCGGCGCCGGCGGCGTGGTCCGCTCGTACGAGGAGGCCCTCGGCGCGCTGGAGCTGGCCGAGCAGCTGGACCTGGACGAACCGGTGCTGCGCGCCGCCGACCTGCTGGTCTTCCCGGTGCTGCTGCGCGACCGGGCGGCCATGGCCGACCTCGTCCGCACGGTCCTCGGCCCGCTGACGCAGTCGCGCGGCGGCGCCGGGCCGCTGCTGGAGACGATCGGGGCGCTCGCGGCGTCCGGGTACGTGAACGCCGAGGCGGCCCGCCGCCTGAAGGTGAGCGTGCGCACCCTGTCGTACCGCCTGGAGCGCATCAAGTTCCTGACCGGCTACGACCCGTCCGACGGCCTTCAGCGCTTCACCCTGGAAACGGCGGCGATGGGCGCGCGGCTGCTCGGCTGGCCGGACAAGCCGCTGTAGAGCGCCGGGGGACAGGCCGCGGCAGCCCGCCCCGAGAGCGGAATCCGGCCGCCACGCTTACCCTCCGGCCGCTCCCGACCGCAAGACCGCTGCCCGTTAACAGGACATCAGGAACGCATAAAGATTGCCGGAATCCGGCAATGTGCGGCACCCCCTCCCCTTGCCACCATCAAGGAACCGGCAGGAACGCACGAACGGGGACGGAAGGCCATGGGCGACTTCGGGGCATTCACACGGGCCGCGCTCGCCTTCCCGGCCGTCCTGTTCACCTTCGCGCTGCTGGTGGTGGCCGCCTACTGGCTGCTGGTGCTGGTCGGCGGGGCAGGCGTCGACATCCTCGACGGGGGTGAGGGTGTCGACGGCGGCTCCGCCGACGCCGCCGGACTGCCCGTGACGGTCACCTTCTCGCTCGGCGTCCTGATCGCCTGGACCATCACCCTGACCGGTGCCGCGCTGACCGAGAGCCCCCGGCTGCGCGCCGCCGCGCTGGGCCTCGCGCTGTGCGCCGCCTGGATCGGCGCCCGCGCCGCGGCGCGCCTGGCCCGCCGCCTGCTGCCCCCTGAACGGGTCGCCTCCCGCGACGACTTCGTCGGCCGGGTGTGCGTGATCCGCACCGGCCGGGTCACCGCCGACTTCGGCCGGGCCGAGGTGCACGCCGACGACGGATCGACGGCCGTGGTCCAGGTCCGTACACAGGAGAGCGGCCTCACGGCCGGCAGCAGCGCGTTGATCTTCGATTACGACACCGACGGCGAGTTCTTCCGGGTCGCGCCCTTCGACGCGGCCCTGGATTCGCGCGGCATGTCTGTCTGAGTGCTGACCGCTTGGGTGTCGTCCTTCTGAGCGCCGGCCGTCTATGCGCCGACCGGCTGAGCGCCGACCGGCCACGGACTGGGCGCGTACGGCTCGGCCGCCTGACCGCCTGACCGCCTGACCGCCTGACCGCCTGGCCACCCGACTGTCCGGCCGCCTGACTGCCCGGCCGCCCGGCCGCCGGCCTCGGCCTGCTGGCCCGGACGGCCGAGGGCGACGACTCCGTACGCGCCGACTGGCTCGACCGCCCCTACGGCACGGCCGACCGGCTAGGCCGCCCTACGGCACGGCCGAGCTGCGCGAGACCGTCTCCGTACTGCGCGGACCGCTCCGCGTCCGCGCGGTCGCCCTCGACAGCCAACCGCGCCTGCAACGCCTCCGTCACCCAGGCGGACGCCACCCGCACCGAGCCGCCGTGCCTCCTCCAGGGGGCGTAGCGCAAAGACGGCGGCGCGCATCGCCGCCGAGGTGAAAGAGATGTGGAGATCGCAGCCGAGCGAGAAGGTCCGGCCCGTTAAGAAAGCGTAGAAATCCCGCGGCTCCGCACGGCGGTCCTCACGGGGGCACGGAAAACGCCCGGCGTTAGGAATTCGTAGAGAAGGAGAAGGGAACCGGCCGCGTCGGCCCGCGCTGTGCAGGGACGATGAAAGCGCTGGTGGCCGTCGCGGCCGCGGATCGCGGTGTCGGCATACGGGCTCCTCGCCGCCGCCCATGCGGGTGGCGGGTGGGCGCCCACCTTGACGAAGGCTTAGCATCCTCTGCGTGTCCAAACTGACCGACGTGCCCAAACGGATCCTTATCGGGCGCGCACTGCGCAGCGACAAGCTCGGAGAAACCCTTCTCCCCAAGCGCATCGCGCTCCCCGTGTTCGCCTCCGACCCGCTCTCCTCCGTGGCCTATGCCCCGGGCGAGGTGCTGCTCGTCCTGTCCGTCGCGGGTGTGTCGGCGTACCACTTCAGCCCCTGGATCGCGGTCGCGGTCGTGGTGCTGATGTTCACGGTCGTGGCGTCCTACCGGCAGAACGTGCACGCCTACCCGAGCGGCGGCGGCGACTACGAGGTCGCCAACACCAACCTCGGTCCCAAGGCCGGGCTGACCGTCGCCAGCGCCCTGCTGGTCGACTACGTCCTGACCGTCGCCGTCTCCATCTCCTCCGGGGTGGAGAACCTGGGCTCGGCGATCCCGTTCGTCACCGAGCACAAGTCACTGTGCGCGATCGCCATGATCGTGCTGCTGACCCTGATGAACCTGCGCGGCGTCAAGGAGTCGGGCAAGCTCTTCGCGATCCCGACGTACATCTTCGTCGCCGGCGTCTTCATCATGATCATCTGGGGCGTGGTGCGCGGCGTGATCATGGGCGACACCATGAAGGCGCCCACCGCCGACTTCACCATCCACGCCGAACAGGGCGGCCTCGCCGGCTTCGCCCTCGTCTTCCTCCTGCTGCGCGCCTTCTCCTCCGGCTGCGCCGCGCTCACCGGCGTCGAGGCGATCTCCAACGGCGTCCCGGCCTTCCGCAAGCCCAAGTCCAAGAACGCCGCCACCACCCTGGCCCTCATGGGCGGCCTGGCCGTCACCATGTTCTGCGGCATCATCGGCCTGGCCATGGCCACCGACGTGAAGATGGCGGAGACCCCGGCCACGGACCTGCTGCACAACGGCGTCCCGGTCGGTTCCGGCTACACCCAGAACCCGGTCATCTCGCAGGTCGCCGCCGCGGTCTTCGGCGACGGCACGTTCTTCTTCGTCGTGCTCGCCGCCGCCACCGCCCTGGTCCTCTTCCTGGCCGCGAACACCGCGTACAACGGCTTCCCGCTGCTCGGCTCGATCCTCGCCCAGGACCGCTACCTGCCGCGCCAGCTGCACACCCGCGGCGACCGCCTGGCCTTCTCCAACGGCATCGTGCTGCTCGCCGGCGCGGCCATCGTCCTGGTCTACCTCTACGGCGCGGACTCCACCCGCCTGATCCAGCTCTACATCGTCGGCGTCTTCGTCTCCTTCACGCTCAGCCAGGTCGGCATGGTCCGCCACTGGAACCGCCACCTGAGCACCGAGAAGGACCCGGCCAAGCGCCGCCGGATGCACCGCTCCCGCGCGATCAACGCCTTCGGCGCCAGCCTCACCGGCCTGGTGCTGGTCGTCGTGCTGCTGACGAAGTTCAGCCACGGCGCCTGGGTCGCCGTCCTCGGCATGGTCATCTTCTACGCCACCATGACCGCGATCCGCCGCCACTACGACCGGGTCGCCGAGGAGATCGCCGCCGAGGACATCCCCGGTGACGAGGCGGTACGCCCGTCCCGCGTGCACTCGATCGTCCTGGTCTCCAAGGTCCACAAGCCCACCCTGCGCGCCCTCAGCTACGCCAAGCTGATGCGCTCGGACACCCTGGAGGCGGTCAGCGTCGACGTGGACCCCGCCGAGACCAAGGCCCTCAAGGCCGAGTGGGAGCACCGCAACCTCGACGTACCCCTGAAGGTCCTCGCCTCCCCCTACCGCGAGATCACCCGCCCCATCATCGACTACGTGAAGTCCCTGCGCCGCGAGAGCCCGCGCGACGCCGTCTCCGTCTACATCCCCGAGTACGTCGTCGGCCACTGGTACGAACACCTCCTCCACAACCAGAGCGCCCTCCGCCTCAAGGGCCGCCTCCTGTTCACCCCCGGCGTGATGGTCACCTCCGTCCCCTGGCAGCTCGACTCCTCCGAGGCCGCCAAGCGCCGCGCCCGCAAGCGCGCGGAGTGGAACGCGCCGGGCGCGGTCCGGCGGGGACCGGTGGCACAGCCGAAGAAGGAGAAGGCGGCTACGCGGAAGTAACCGCGCCGCACTGCCCGGGGCCCGGGCCTGCCAACCGGCGGGTCCGGGCCCTTGCGCTTCCGCTCCCCCCGTCCGGTTCGGACTTCGCCCACTCGCCCCGTAGACTTGCAGGTCGGCATCGGCCGCCCCGTACCCCTTCCTCCACCCACCCAGGAGCTCCCCCACCATGCAGACCGAACCCAAGAAGTCGCTGGTAGGCGAGGAGTACGAGGTCGAGGTCGGCCCCGTCGCACACGGCGGCCACTGCATCGCCCGTACGGACGAAGGCCAGGTCCTCTTCGTACGGCACGCCCTCCCCGGCGAACGCGTCATCGCCCGCGTCACCGACGGCGAGGAAGGCGCCCGCTTCCTGCGCACCGACGCCGTCGAGATCTTGACCCCCTCCAAGGACCGCATCGAAGCCCCCTGCCCCTTCTCAGGCCCCGGCAAGTGCGGCGGCTGCGACTGGCAGCACGCCGCCCCCGGCGCCCAGCGCCGCCTGAAGGCCGATGTGATCACCGAGCAGCTGTTCCGCCTGGCCGGCCTCACCCCCGAGGAGGCCCGCTGGGACGGCACCGTCGAACCGGCCCCCGGCGACAAGGTCCCCAAGGGCGAGGTCCCGGCCTGGCGCACCCGCGTCCAGTACGCCATCGACGCCGAAGGCCGCGTGGGCCTGCGCAAGCACCGTTCCCACGAAGTCCAGCCCATCGACCACTGCCTGATCGCGGCGCCGGGCGTCTCGGAACTCGGCATCGAAAAGCGCGACTGGCCCCAGATCGCGACGGTCGAGGCCATCGCCGCCACCGGCTCGAACGACCGCCAGGTCGTCCTGACCCCCCGCCCCGGCGGCCGCCTCCCCATCGTCGAACTCGACAAGCCCGTCTCCGTCCTCCGCGTGGGCGAAAAGGACGGCGGCATCCACCGCGTCCACGGCCGCCCCTTCGTCCGCGAACGCGCCGCCGACCGCACCTGGCGCGTGGCCAACAGCGGCTTCTGGCAGGTCCACCCCAAGGCCGCCGACCTCCTGGTGGAGGCCGTCATGCAGGGCCTGATGCCGAAGAAGGGCGACATGGCCCTCGACCTGTACTGCGGCGTCGGCCTTTTCGCGGGCGCACTGGCCGACCGCGTCGGCGAAAAGGGCGCCGTCCTCGGCATCGAAAGCAGCAAGCGAGCGGTGGAGGACGCCCGCCACAACCTGCAGGACCTGGACCGCGTGCGGATCGAGCACGGGAAGGTCGAGCAGATCCTGCCGCGGACGGGAATCTCGGACGTGGACCTGATCGTGCTGGACCCGCCGCGCGCGGGGGCCGGGCGACAGACGGTTGCGCATCTGGCTTCGTTGAGCGCTCGGCGTATTGCTTATGTGGCTTGCGATCCGGCGGCGTTGGCGCGGGATTTGAAGTATTTCGCGGGGGAGGGGTATGTGCCTCGGCGGATGCGGGCGTTTGATTTGTTTCCTGTGACGCATCATGTGGAGTGCGTGGTGATCCTTGAATCGGCCGCAAAGGGCGCCTGACCTGCGGTTTCGTGCGTGCGCATTATGTACAGTGTGGGCGTTACGGGCGATATCTTGACGCTGAAATGACGCTCGTGACGCTCATTCTGATGGGATGTCACCTGACTGTTGGTGCAGGTCGTGCCAGGTTGAGGGCGAGTTCCCGCAGGCATCTTTGCAGGAACTCGAAGGAAACTAAGACGTCATTTCATTTGGAGTCGTCGATGGCAGATGAGGGTTGAGGCGATGGCGGTGAAGGCGAGGAAGTGTTCGGGCTTGCGTTCGTAGCGGCG
>NZ_LGCW01000058.1:0-16063 GCF_001279365.1 Streptomyces sp. NRRL F-5755
CTCCTGGGGCGGCGGGGGCGCCTGTGGCTCCGGGGGTGGGGCGGCGCTGCGGGCGCGCAGGCGGACCCGTAGGACATGGGGGAGGAAGGCACGCGCCAGGAGGGCGGCGGCGACGGCTGCCAGGCACAGTGCGTACCCGGCGGTGACCCAGCCCGAGGCACTGCGACCCGCCTTCAGGCCGTGCACGAGCGCCAGGCACCAGGCCGGATACGCGCAGGCGTGCAGGGCGCGCCAGCGTTCCGAGGCGCGGCCGCGGCCTGCGAAGGCGCTGCGGAGCGCGCCGGTCGCGGCGGCCAGCACCATCAAGTAGCCCGCCACGGCGCCGAAGCCGATCAGGGTGGCCGCTTCGGGCGCGGGCGTCCCGGTGAAGGGGAGCAGCGCGTTGCGTACGTGGACGTGCTCCTCGGCGACCTTGACCGCGATGTGCAGGACCAGGAAGCCGAGGGAGGCGGTGCCGAGGGCCCGGTGCACCCCCTGGGCCAGCAGCCTGCTGCGCGGCAGCAGGACTGTACGGCCTGCGGCGACCAGTCCCCAGACGACGGCGGCCGTGAGGGATACGAGGGCCAGCACGCCGCCGGTGAAGTCGAGGAAGGTCCGTAGTGGGTCCGTACCGGAGAGCAGCAGGAGGGCGAGAGCGGCGGCGGCTCCGGCGATGAGCGCCGGGCGGCGGCGCGCGCGGGGACGGCGGGGGACCTGCACCGTCAGCGCGCTTGGCGAGGCGGCGTGCGGGCCGTCCCGGGGCCCTGGGCGGTGAACACCGGAGGGCGGCCGGATCGGGCCCTCCGTATGGAGGCGGGGCAGGGACAGACCGGGCCGGGATAAGCGGGGGAGGCGCGGGCCGGGGACGGCGCGGCGCTTGCGGTGGGGGCGCATGCGGGAAAGGTAGGCGGGCCCCGGACCGGGGTGGCGGGCTTTGCATAAGCGGGGTGGTGCGGGGCGGTGCGCTGCTACGGTCGGTCGTCGGGCTTGTTCGAAGGGCGCGGAAGGGCGCGGGGGTGGGTTTGCGCTAAGCGGCCTGCGTCGCGTTTGCGCTAAGGGTCTGCGTCGGGTTTGCGTTGAGGGTCCGGCATCGGATTTGGGTGGGAGGCGCGGGTGCCAGGTACGTGTGAACGGCCCGGGGGCTTTCTGCGCTAGTACGGGGCTGTTCCACGGTCCACGGCCACCCCGCCGCGCCACTACGACCGCCCATCGCGCCACCCGCCCGGCCACCCCGCCGTAAGCTCCCAGCGGGCCCGGCGCCCCCTGCGGTACCCTGGCGCCATGCGTGCGGTACACCTTCTGCTTAGCGGGCCGCGCTGATCAGTACCGACCGGTGAGCTTCCGGTCGGCATCGGCGCGGCGTCCCCTCCTGTGCGAGGGGTCTTTTTGTTTCCGCAGAAATTCGCACTTCTCGCAGTAGCCGCAGGCAGAGACGACCGATGGAGCTTTGAGGACGATGAGCGAGACGACTTCGGCTGCCGAGGTGGCAGCGCCGCACCGTTACACGGCAGCGCTGGCCGCCGACATCGAGGCGCGCTGGCAGGACTTCTGGGAGGCGGCGGGGACGTACGAGGCCCCGAACCCGAAGGGGGACCTGGCGGGCGACCCGGAGCTGGTGGCCAAGCCCAAGAAGTTCATCATGGACATGTTCCCGTACCCCTCGGGTGCGGGGCTGCACGTGGGCCACCCGCTGGGCTTCATCGCCACCGACGTCTACGCCCGCCACCTGCGGATGACCGGCCACAACGTGCTGCACACCCTGGGCTTCGACGCCTTCGGGCTGCCCGCCGAGCAGTACGCCGTACAGACCGGCACCCACCCCCGGGTCTCCACCGAGGCCAACATCGTCAACATGCGGCGCCAGCTGCGTCGGCTGGGCCTGGGCCACGACCTGCGCCGGTCGGTCGAGACGATCGACCCGGCCTACTACAAGTGGACCCAGTGGATCTTCGTCCAGATCTTCAACTCCTGGTACGACACCGACGCGAAGAAGGCGCGCCCCATCGCCGACCTGGTGGCGCAGTTCGAGGCCGGCGAGCGCGCGACCCCGGACGGGCGCCCGTGGAGTGCGCTGAGCGCCGCCGAGCGCGCCGAGGTGCTGGGCGAGTACCGCCTGGCGTACGCCTCGGACGCGCCGGTCAACTGGTGCCCCGGCCTGGGCACCGTGCTGGCCAACGAGGAGGTCACCGCCGAGGGCCGGTCCGAGCGCGGCAACTTCCCGGTCTTCAAGGCCAAGCTGCGCCAGTGGAACATGCGCATCACCGCCTACGGGGACCGCCTGCTGGAGGACCTGGACGGGCTGGACTGGCCCGAGGCGATCAAGCTGCAGCAGCGCAACTGGATCGGCCGCTCCGAGGGCGCCCGCGTGGACTTCCCGGTCGGCGACGACAAGATCACCGTCTTCACCACCCGCCAGGACACCCTGTTCGGCGCCACCTACATGGTGCTGGCACCCGAGCACGAGCTGGTCTCCGGCGAGCGTTCGATCGTCCCGGACGCCTGGCCGGAGGGCACCCACGAGGTGTGGACCGGCGGTTACGGCACCCCGGCCGAGGCGGTCGCCGCGTACCGCAAGCAGGCCGCGGCCAAGTCGGACGTCGAGCGCCAGGCCGAGGCCAAGGACAAGACCGGCGTCTTCACCGGCGCGTACGCGACCAACCCGGTCAGCGGCGAGCGCGTCCCGGTCTTCATCGCCGACTATGTGCTGATGGGCTACGGCACCGGCGCGATCATGGCGGTCCCGGCGCACGACAGCCGCGACTTCGCCTTCGCGCGCGCCTTCGAGCTGCCCATGCGCTGCGTGGTCGAGCCGTCGGACGGCCGCGGCCAGGACCCCGCCACCTGGGACGACGCCTTCGACTCGTACGAAGCGAAGATCGTCAACTCGTCCGGTGCCGCCATCACGCTGGACGGCCTGAGCGTCCCGGACGCCAAGGTGAAGATCACCGAGTGGCTGGCGGCCGAGGGCATCGGCGAGGGCACCGTCAACTTCCGGCTGCGCGACTGGCTGTTCAGCCGGCAGCGCTACTGGGGCGAGCCGTTCCCGATCGTCTACGACGAGGACGGCGTGGCGCACGCGCTGCCCGAGTCGATGCTGCCGCTGGAGCTGCCCGAGGTCGACGACTACTCGCCGCGCACCTTCGACCCGGACGACGCCGACACCCAGCCCGAGACCCCGCTGTCCCGCAACGAGGACTGGGTCAACGTCGAGCTGGACCTGGGCGACGGCCCCAAGAAGTACCGCCGCGAGACCAACACCATGCCCAACTGGGCGGGTTCCTGCTGGTACGAGATGCGCTACACCGACCCGCGCAACGACAGTGCGCTGGTCGACCCGGAGATCGAGCAGTACTGGATGGGCCCCCGTGAGGGGCAGCCGAGTGGTGGCGTCGACCTGTACGTCGGCGGCCAGGAGCACGCGGTGCTGCACCTGCTGTACGCCCGCTTCTGGTCCAAGGTGCTGCACGACCTGGGGCACATCGCCTCCTCGGAGCCCTTCCACAAGCTGTACAACCAGGGCATGATCCAGGCGTTCGTCTACCGGGACAGCCGCGGCATCGCCGTACCCGCCGCCGAGGTGGAGGAGCGTGACGGCGCGTACTACTACCAGGGCGAGAAGGTCAGCCGCGTCCTGGGCAAGATGGGCAAGTCCCTGAAGAACGCCGTCACGCCGGACGAGATCTGCGCGGAGTACGGCGCGGACACGCTGCGCCTGTACGAGATGGCGATGGGCCCGCTGGACGTCTCGCGGCCGTGGGACACCCGCGCCGTGGTCGGCCAGTACCGCCTGCTGCAGCGCCTGTGGCGCAACGTCGTGGACGAGGCGACCGGTGAGGTCACCGTCGTCGACGCCGAGCCGGACGAGGACACGCTGCGCGCGCTGCACAAGGCGATCGACGGCGTCAACCAGGACCTGGCCAACCTGCGCTTCAACACCGCCATCGCCAAGGTGACGGAGCTGAACAACCACCTGACGAAGACGGGCGGCCCGGTCGCGCGCACGGTGGCCGAGCGCCTGGTCCTGCTGGTCGCGCCGCTGGCACCGCACATCGCCGAGGAGCTGTGGCGCAAGCTGGGCCACCAGGTCTCCGTCGTCCACCAGGACTTCCCCGTCGCCGACCCGGCGTATGTGGTCGACGAGACCGTGACCTGCGTCGTCCAGATCAAGGGCAAGGTCAAGGCCCGCCTGGAGGTCGCGCCGTCGATCACGGAAGCGGACCTGGAGGCGGCGGCGCTGGCTGACCCGGCGGTCGTGGCGGCGCTGGGCGGCGCCGGCATCCGCAAGGTGATCGTGCGGGCGCCGAAGCTGGTGAACATCGTTCCTGCGTAAGGCGCTGTTCCGGGCGGCGGGACCGCCGCGGGCCGTGGCCGATTCCGGCCGGCCGGGCCCGTCGCGGGGCGCGGCTAAGGGATGACCACTACGGGCAGGTTGGGGGTTCGAAGGGAACCTCCGGCCTGCCCGTGGCGTTTACGGTGGAAGAGCCGGGCCCCGGCGCCACCGTCACTCTGCCGTTGTCATGACGAGGAGATCCCATGGAAGCCGTCATCGCGATCGTCGGTCTCCTCTTCGTACTGTTCGTGGCGGCCGGTGTCTTCGTCACGGTCAAGGCCGTGCAGGCGGCCAAGCGCGGGGTGGACCGCGGCATGGCCCAGGCGCGCCGGACGGTCGAGGACACCACGCTCAGGGCGCGCCGGCTCACCCAGCCGGGCGTGGCCGGCGAGCTGGCGCAGCTGCGGCTGTCGCTGCGTACGTCGATGCGGGCCACCCAGGACGTGCTGCACGCCGGCGCCGCGGACGACGCCTCGCTGAAGGAGGCCCTGGGCCTGTTCGAGCGGCTCAGCGCCCACGGCCACGAGCTGGACGACGAGCTGAAGCGGCTGGAGCGGGAGCCCGACCGCGGCAGCGTCGCGGCCCGGCTGCCGGAGCTGCGCGAGCGGCTGGAGCGCATCACGCACTCCGCCGAGTCGCTGCGGTGGGCCGCCCGGGACCGCGCCCGGCAGTTCGCGGACGACGATCTGGCGGCGCTGAACGAGCAGATCGACATGGAGGCCGGGGCGCTGCGGCACTGGGCGAAGGAGCCGCTGGAGGACCGCATCGAGGCGTCCGGGGAGGCGCCGGGGAGCGCGCACGCGGCCGGGGCGACCGGGGCGTCCGGGGGCGGCACGTCCCGGAGCGGGGCCTCCGGTCCGGCTTCGACCTCCGGTCCGGTTTCGGCCGCCGGTTCCGTCGACGGTGCTGCCGGGGGCGCGGCGGGACGGAAGTCGTGGGGTCCTGTCGAGGACGAGACGCCCGCGATCACGGCCCGTGACCCGCGTACGCAGCCTTCGTACTCGTGGCAGAAGGCGCCGCGCACGGAACGGACGCCCTGATTCCGGGGAGCCGCCGCGCTGTCGGGCCCGTAGCGGGCGCCCCGTGACACGCCGACCGGCGGCTCTTGGCAAATCTCTGGCCAAACCTGCGGGATCATGAAAGGGCCCGCACTGTCGGGGGCCGGGCGACCCGGATAACCTCCCAGTCATGTCCCGCCATGTCGCGATCGTCACCGATTCAACGGCCTACCTGCCGCGGGCGGCACTGCAACGCCACGCCATCACGGCGGTACCGCTCACCGTCGTCCTCGGGGACGAGGCCCTGGAGGAAGGCACCGAGATCTCGGCGAGATCGGTCGCCCAGGCCCTGCAGAAGCGCCGGTACGTCACGACATCGCGGCCCAGCCCCGAGGCGTTCGCCGCCACCTACCGGGAGATCGCCGAGGCGGGGGCGCAGAGCATCGTCTCCCTGCATCTGTCCTCGGAATTCTCCGGTACGTACGACGCGGCGGTGCTGGCGGCCGCGGAGGCTCCCGTACCGGTACGTGTCGTGGACACCGGCATGGTCGCCATGGCGCTCGGCTTCTGCGCCCTGGCGGCGGCCGAGGCGGCGGAGTCCGGCGGGAGCCTGGACGAGGCGGTGGCCGCGGCCGAGAAGCGCGCCGAACAGACCTCCGCCTACTTCTACGTGGACACCCTCGACTACCTGCGCCGGGGCGGCCGGATCGGGGCCGCGCAGGCACTGCTCGGCTCGGCGCTCGCGGTCAAGCCGCTGCTCCAGCTCGCCGAGGGCCGGATCGATCTCCTGGAGAAGGTCCGCACGGCCTCGAAGGCGATCGCCAGACTGGAGGAGATCGCCGTGGAACGGGCGGGGGAGGGCCAGGTCGACATCGCCGTACACCACCTCGCGGCGCCCGACCGGTCGGACGCCCTGGCCGACCGCCTACAAGAACGCGTGCCGGGCCTCGCGGAACTCCATGTGAGCGAGGTGGGCGCGGTGATCGGTGCGCATACGGGGCCGGGGTTGCTGGGGGTTGTGGTGTCGCCTCGGTAGGGGGTGGGGGGGATGCCTTGCCTCCTTCGCTTCCCCTTCGCTCCTTCCACCCATACTTGGGGCACCTACTCGGGCTTTCCCCGGCCCCTCCCTCTCACATCCTTGTGCCCCACTCCGGCTCTCCCCGGCCCCTCCCTCCGGGTTCTCCTCGGTCCGTCCTCTGGGCCCTCCTCGGCCCGTTCTCCGCCTCTGCTTGGCCCGTCCTCTGCTTCTCCCTCGGCTCGTCCTCTGGCCCTCCCCGGCTCGCCCTTCGGCCCCCCTGGCCCGTCCTCTGGCCCTCCTCGGCTTCTCCTCCGGTCCCTTTTCCGCCCTTCCCTGGCCCCTCTCCGCTCCCTCTCCGCTTCCTCCCCGTTCCCACTCCGGCCTCCCCTGGCCCCTCTCCGTTCCCTCCTCGTTCCCACTCCGGTCTCCCCTCCGGTCCGTCTTCCGCCCCCTCTTCCGCCCCCTCTTTGTTCCTTACGGAGCGTGATTGCGGAGGGCTTCCGCTGGGCAGGGGTAACACAGGGGTAGGTGCGCTGAAACGGTCCGCCGGGTGACGCCGTTATCCACAACCCGCAGGATATCCACGGAACTTGACGACTCGCGGCGGGATCGGCGCGAGCCGTCTAACGTCGGTGGGCATGACGCAGCAATCACTCTCCGCAACCAGCCCTGGCGGGTCTGCCGCCGCCACTAACGTTGATTCCAGCCTCCGGCCCGGCCTCGACTCCGACCTCGGCGCCGGTCAGCGGTCCGCCCCCATTCCGGACCTGGCCGCTGACCGTGACGCCGGGGCCGACCCGGACTTCGGCTCAGGGATCGCTCCTGGTCCACTGCCGGACCGTCCTTCCCGCCGCCGAGCGGTGCGTATGACGGTACGAGGCAGGTCGGCCCGGCGCGCGGAGACCGCGGCGGCGGTACGCGCACGGGCCGAGGCGCTGTTCCGAGGGCCACCGGAGCCGGATCGCCGGGCGGGTCCACCGGATCGTCGGGTGGAGTCATCGGATCATCTGGCGGGCCCATCGGACCGCCCGACGGGATCAGAGGCCGCCGGGGATGACGAACCGGCAGCGGGCCCACCCCAGGAGCGTCCGCCGGACGCACACCCTGCCCACCCCGGGCGTATCGCCCGTCTGTGCCTCGCCGTTCGGGAACGGCTGCCGCTGTGGGTGCAGATGAGATGCGCGATCGACCCGAGAGCACTGGCCGCCTTGGTCGTGGTGTTCCTGGTGGCGGTAGTTCTCGCGGTTCACCACTTCTGGGCGGCCCGGCCCCAGCCCGTACGGGCCCCGGCCGCCACACAGACCACACCGGTCCCGGCCCCGGCTCCGGCGCCACGGCCTCAGGTGACGGCGCCGGCCGGTGTGCCGTCGGCCGCCACGGGGCGCCTCCTCGTGGTCGATGTCGTCGGAAAGGTGCACCGGCCCGGTATCCACCGGCTGCCGCTCGGGGCCCGGGTGGCCGATGCGCTGCAGGAGGCGGGTGGTGTGCTGGACGGCGCGAACATCCGTGGGCTGAACCGGGCGCGGCTGCTGGTCGACGGCGAGCAGATCGCCGTGGATGCCCCTGGGGCGGGACCGGGAGCGGTGGGCCAAGGCGCGGGCCTGGGAGGGGCGCCTGGCGCCGGGTCCGGCTCGTCGGCGTCCGGAGGCGGGGCGGCCGACGGCGCATCGTCCGGCAGCGCCGGGGCCTCCGTCGGTACGGGCGCCGGAGCCGCCCCCGTCAGCCTCAACTCCGCGACCGCGGAACAGCTCGACGCCCTTCCCGGGGTCGGACCCGTCCTGGCCCGGCACATCATCGAATACCGCACCGCACACGGTGGCTTCACCTCCGTGGAACAGCTCCGCGACGTGAACGGCATCGGCGACCGCCGCTTCGCCGACCTGCGCCCCCTGGTCCAGCCATGACCACCGACCGCGCCACGCTGCCCCCACCGCCACCCGGCCCCGAGGCCGTCACCGACCACCCAGGCCACGCCGACCACCCAGACCACCCCGATCACGCCGGCTCGGACCACCCAGACCGCACCCCCATCCACGCCATCGCGTCCTCCCCCTACGGTGCCGCCGACCCCCGGCAGGACGAAGGCGTCGATCTTCGCCTGGTGGGGCCCGCGCTCGCGGCCTGGGGCGCGGCGGCGCTGGCCCTGGGGTGCTCCGGCGGTGCGGTGGCGGCGGCCTGTGTGGTGGCGGTGGTGCTGGCGGGGCTCGTGGTGCTCGGTGCGGTCCGTCGGCCGGACCGGCGGGTCGCCGGGGCGATGGTCGCCCTCGCCGCGATCTTGCTGAGTGCGGTCGCCGGAGCCGCTTCCGCCGCACTGCATGCGGCTGACGCACGGCGCGGACCGCTGCCCGAGCTGGCGCGCCGGTACGCCCCGGTCACGGCCGAGGTGGAAGTGACCGGCGACCCGCGGCTGACCCGCCCACGGGTGCGTGGTGCTCAACAGGCGCCTCCCTCGGTCGTGTTCACCGCTGACGCACTTCGTGTCAGTGCGGCGGACCGCGCGGTCACCACCACCCGCACTCCCGTCCTGATCGTCGTGCAACGTACGAAACGGCTCTCCACCTGGCAGCACCTGCTGCCGTCGACCCGCATCCGTATCGCGGCCCGCGCCACTACGCCTCTCCAGTCGTCCGACGGCATTGCCGCCGTTCTGCGGGTGACCGCGGGCCCCGGCCCCCAAGTGGTGCGCGCGCCCGACGCCTTGCAGCGATTCGCCGGTGATTTGCGGGCCGGCCTCCGCGGGGCCACCGACGGTCTGAGTCCCGATGCCCGTGCGCTCCTCCCGGGCCTGGTGGTCGGCGACACCTCGCGCGTTCCGCCCGACCTCGACGATGCCTTTCGCGCCACCGACCTGACCCACTTGCTCGCCGTCTCCGGGAGCAATCTGACCATCCTGCTTGTCCTGCTCATCGGCCCGCCCCACCTCTCCGTACGGGCCGAACGCCGTGGCCTGGCGCCGCTCCTGGGCCTCTCGCTGCGCACCACCGCCCTCGTCGGCGGCTCGGTCGCGCTCGCCTTCGTCATCGTCTGCCGCCCCGACCCCAGCGTGCTGCGCGCCGCCGCCTGCGGTCTGATCACGCTGCTCGCGATCGGTACGGGACGCCGTCGTTCCCTCGTCCCCGCGCTCGCCGCCGCAGTTCTGGTGCTGGTGCTCTACGACCCCTGGCTCGCCCGGAGTTACGGCTTCCTGCTCTCCGTCCTGGCCACCGGCGCGCTGCTCCTGCTCGCCCCTCGCTGGAGCGCCGCCCTGCAACGCCGCCGGGTGCCGCCGCGCCTCGCCGAGCTGATCGCCGCGGCAGCCGCGGCGCAGGCGGTCTGTGCGCCCGTCATCGTGGTGCTCGCCGCCCGCGTCGGCCTCGTCGCCGTGCCCTGCAACCTGCTGGCCGAGCTGGCTGTCGCCCCGGCCACCGTGCTGGGTTTCGCTGCGCTCGCCACCGCCCCGTTGGTCCCGCCCCTGGCCCAGGCGCTGGCCTGGTGTGCCGGCTGGCCGACCGAGTGGATCGCCGGTGTCGCCCGTACGGGGGCGGCGCTGCCCGGCGCGGAGTTGGGCTGGCCGAGTGGCTGGGGCGGTGCGCTGCTGCTCGTGGCCGTCACGCTCGTAGGCGTACTGGTGGGGCGTCGACTGCTGCGCCGCCCCTGGCTGTGCGTCCTCGGCGTACTGACCCTGCTCGTCGCGGTGCTGCGCCCGGCGCCGCTCACCCGTGTCCTCACCGGCTGGCCACCGCCGGGATGGCGCGCGGTGGCCTGCGACGTGGGCCAGGGCGACGGCCTGGTGCTCGCAGCGGGGGAGGGGACTGCCCTGGTCGTGGACACCGGCCCGGAGCCGGCCGCCATCGATCGCTGCCTGACCGATCTGGGCGTACGACGCATCGCGCTCATCGTTCTCACGCACTTTCACGCCGATCACGTCAGCGGGCTGCCCGGCGCTCTGCGCGGGCGCTCGGTCGGCGCCATCGAGACTACGACGCTGCCCGAACCGCCCGGCCAGGCCGCCTTCGTACGCCGTACGGCAGCGGCCGCCGGAGTGCCGGTGATCGCTGCCGCGCCCGGGGAACGGCGCAGCGCGGGGCCGCTGAGCTGGCAGGTTCTGTGGCCGCCCGTCACCGACCCCGGCGATCCCGCCTTCTCCCGTGCCTCCTCCCGCGCGGTCGAGGGCCCGAACGACGCCAGCGTCACGCTGCTACTGCGCACAGCGGGCCTGACGTTCCTCCTCCTGGGCGACCTTGAACCGGTGGCCCAGCAAGCCCTGTTGGCCGCGCATCCGGAGCTGACCGCCGTGGACGTGCTCAAGGTCGCCCATCACGGCTCCGCGTATCAGGATCCGTGGCTGATACGCCGCCTGGCGCCGCGCGTCGCCCTGATCAGCTGCGGTGCGGACAATCCGTACGGCCATCCGGCGCCGCGTACCGTCCAGGCGCTGCGTTCCCAGGGCGCCAGGGTGCTGCGTACGGACACCGACGGTGCCGTCGCGGTGCTGGGCGGCCGGGACCGGCTCACCACCACCGTCAGGAGTGGCAGGCGGAGCTGGGGGCGGCCGACTGGTCGGCGCAGGGCACGTGCCGGTACTTCCGCAGGATGTTCTTCGCCGTGTCGGAGTCCATGAACGCGCGGAACTTCGCGGCGAGCGAGCCGTCCTCGGGCTGCCCGTACGTGTAGAGGTACTCCACCGTCCAGAAGGGATAGTTACGTTGTCCACCCCACTCGATGTCGGGCTCGCGCCCGTTCAGCCGGATGCCGACCACCCGCGGGTGCTTGGCCGCCGCGTACACCTCCGCGTATCCGATGCCGCCCGGCACGCGGCCCACCGCGTCCAGCAGGCTGCCGGTGCTGTTCACCTCGCAGCGCGTGACGCGTGCCGTCGCGTCCCGGTCCTTGCCGCTGCAGTCGTACGACGACACCGTGCCCGGCTCCGACCCGCGCAGCACGGTCGTCTCGAACGCCCGCCGGGTGCCCGAGGCGGCGTCCCGCCCGACGATGCCGACCGGCAGGTCGTTGCCGCCGAGCTGCTTCCAGTTGGTGTACCGGCCGTCGTAGATGCCGCGCAGCTGCTCGGTGGTGAGGTTGTCGACGCCGGCCCGCTCGTTCACCACCAGGGCGAGCAGGATGACGCCGACGCGCCGGCCCTCCAGCTTGCGGTAGATGGAGGGCGCGGCCACGTCCGATACAGCGAGGAAGGCCGGTCCGCCACCCGGCGCGGATTTGCCCGCCTTGCTCAGCCGCCCCAGCCCGGACAGGCTGCCGCTCTCCGCCACATCGATCTGCGCGCCCCGGCAGCGCGCCTCGTACTGATCGGCGATCTCCCGCATCGGCGGCGCGAAGGCCGTGGAGCCGTCGACGGTCAGCCGCCCGGTGGCGCACTCCGCGTTCACCACCACCGTCTGCTTGTTGAGCAGCAGTCCGCTGAGCAGGCCGACCAGGATGATGCACACGCCTCCCAGGGCGAGGCTCAGTTTGCGCGGGCCCCAGCGCTGAGTGTTGCGGCGGATCCGCCCGCCGCTGATGAACCCGCCGACGACGACCTCGCCCGGCCGGCTCCCGTCACCGCCCCCGCTCCCTTCGTCCGCGGACAGCAGCACCAGCAGTTTGAAGTGGTTGCGCTTGTTCAGCGGCACTTTGGGGACGACGAGGCGGCCGCCGCTGTGCCGCAGGCCGCCGCCGTTGCGGGTCAGCATGCCCACCAGGTCCGGCGGATTGGCGTCCGGCACCTCCACCCCGATGACCGTGCGACCGGTGAACTCGACCGTCAGCGGCTCCTGGTAGTCCTGCCGCACGATGTGCTTGCCGCCGTCGTTCTCGAAGCGCAGCAGCGCCAGCGTGGCATCGGTGATCTCCTGGTCCCGCCGGAGCAGCCGCAACTGTACGAGGCTGTGCGCGTCCCGCGGGTTCATGCCGATCGCGGTGTCCATCTGGACGCGGTAGCCGATGCGCTTACGGCCCGGCAGGAACCGCTCCACGGCCCAGAGCACGGCGGTGACGACGAGCCCGGCCGCGGCGAGAAGCGTCTCGGTGTCCGGCAGGGTCACGACTACCTCGCACAGCTGATCGGTTGGCGGAATTCCTGCAATGTAGGGAGGCGGCGGGGTGTCCGCGACGGCTTCGGCAACCCGTCACCAGAGGTTCATCCGCCGTCCCTGCGGCCGGTGGCCGCGGCGGCCCCGCCGTATCCCGCCACCCCTGGAATCAGGACCTGTAGACTCCAGAAATATGAGGATGAGCGAGGGCGTCGAGTGGGCCCTGCACTGCTGTGTGACCCTGGCCTGGCTCGGCGACGAGCGGCCCGTGTCGACAGCCCGGCTGGCCGCCTCCTTCGAACTGCCCCCGGCCTACCTGAACAAGCGCCTCCAGGCGCTCGTACGGGCCGGCATCCTGTCCTCGACCCCCGGCGCCCGCGGCGGCTTCCGGCTGGCCCGGCCGCCCGAGCGGATCACCCTGATGGACGTCGTCGCCGCCATCGAGGGCACCGAAGACGTCTTCCGGTGTACGGAGATCCGCCGCCAGGGCTCCGGCGCCGAGGCGCCCGACCGGGACTTCCGCCGCCCCTGCGGCATCTCCACCGCGATGCGCAGGGCCGAGCTGGCCTGGCGCCGCGAGCTCGCCGGGCAGACCCTCGCCGACATCCTGGCCGGCACCCCGGGATCGGCTGCGGAGCGCACCCGCCGCTGGTTCGCCACCGAGAGGACGAGCACCTGATGGACGACCGGCAGCCGAGTTCCGAGTCGGTATCGACGGAAACGCACGCGCCCCAGGAGCCCGAGACGCCACAGGCGTCCCCGGCACCGCAGTCCGGGGGCGAGGCGCTGTCCGCCCGGCCCTCGGACGCCGAGCGGATGCGTACCGAACCGCTCGACCCGGCGCGGACCGACGCCTACCTCCGCCGCCTCGGCGCCACCCGCCCGGCGGCGCCCGACGCCGAGGCGCTGCGTGACCTGCACCTGCGGCATCTGCGGGCGGTCCCCTTCGAGAACCTCTCCGTGCACCTCGACGAGGACATCGCCCTGGACCCCGAGGCGCTGGTGGACAAGATCGTCAGGGATGCGCGCGGCGGCTTCTGCTACGAACTCAACGGCGCCTTCGCCGCCCTGCTCCGCGCCCTCGGCTACCGGGTCGAACTCCTCGCCGCCCGGGTCTTCGGCCCGGACGGCCCCGGCATCCCGTACGACCACCTCGCGCTGCGCGTCCACGGTGGAGACGGGCACGACGGGCCGTGGCTCGCCGACATCGGCTTCGGCAGGAACAGCCACCACCCGCTGCGCCTGGACAGCCGCGAGGAACAGCCCGACCCGGCCGGGGTGTTCCGCATCGAGGAGACCGCCGACGGCGACCTCGACGTCCTGCGGGACGGCCGGCCGCAGTACCGGCTCGAACAGCGGCCGCGCGCCCTGGCGGACTTCGCGGCGGGCTGCTGGTACCACCGCACCTCGCCGGAGTCGCACTTCACCCGGTCCCTGGTCTGCTCCCGGCTGACGGAGTCCGGCCGCGTCACGCTCTCCGGCCGTACGCTCGTGATCACGGCCGCCGACGGCAGCCGCGAGGAGCGCGAACTGACCGACGCCGAGGTGCTCCCCGTCTACCGCACCCACTTCGCCATCACGCTGGACCGGATACCGGCGCTGCGGGGCTGACGGCGGTACGGCGCGCGCCGCACCGCGTACGTGCACGCCGTACCGGCACCGCGTGCCTGCCCCCGTACGTCCTACTCGGCTTCCAGCCAGCCCTCGTACTCATCGGCCAGGGCGTCCAGCTTCGCCGGGTCGTGGATGCCCTTCGGGTCCTCGACCACCACCAGCCACTGGGCGTCCTCGGCGTCGTCCTCGCCCGCCAGGGCGTCCCGTACGAGCTGGGGTTCTTCGGTGACGCCGAAGCGCTCGGCCAGCGCCTCGGCGACCTCCTCGGCGGAGTCGCGGTCGGGCAGCACCAGAACATGTCGTACATCGCTCACCCGGACATTGTCCGGCAGCGCGGGGCGAGGGCCGAACGGCGCTGTCAGTGGGGCGTGGGATGCTGGAGCGCGATGGCCAGGAAGACAGCAAACGACGACCCGCTCGCGCCGATCACGATCGCCGTGGGCCAGGAGGACCTGCTCCTGGACCGCGCCGTGCAGCAGGTGGTGGCGGCGGCCCGCGCCGCCGACGCGGACACCGATGTGCGTGACCTCACGCCCGACCAGGTCCAGCCCGGCACGCTCGCCGAGCTGACCAGCCCCTCGCTGTTCGCCGAGCGCAAGGTCGTGGTGGTCCGGAACGCCCAGGACCTGTCCGCGGACTCGGTCAAGGACGTCAAGGCGTACCTCGGCGCCCCCGTCGAGGAGATCACGCTGGTGCTGCTGCACGCCGGCGGCGCCAAGGGCAAGGGCCTGCTGGACGCTGCCCGCAAGGCCGGCGCGCGGGAGATCGCCTGCGCCAAGATGACCAAGCCCGCCGACCGCCTAGCGTTCGTGCGCGGCGAGTTCCGTACGGCCGGCCGCTCCGCCACCCCCGAGGCGTGCCAGGCGCTGGTGGACGCGATCGGCAGCGACCTGCGCGAGCTGGCCTCGGCCTGCTCGCAGCTGGTCGCCGACATTGAGGGCACGATCGACGACGCCATCGTCGGCCGCTACTACCGCGGCCGGGCCGAGGCATCCAGCTTCACCGTCGCTGACCGCGCCGTGGAGGGCCGGGCCGCCGAGGCCCTGGAGGCGCTGCGCTGGGCCATGTCGACGGGCGTCGCCCCCGTCATGATCACCAGCGCGCTCGCCCAGGGCGTCCGCGCCATCGGCAAGCTGGCCTCCGCCCCACGCGGCGCCCGCCCCGGCGACCTCGCCCGCGAGCTGGGCATGCCGCCCTGGAAGATCGACCGGGTGCGTCAGCAGATGCGCGGCTGGTCGGCGGACGGCGTCGCGACGGCGCTGCTCGCGGTGGCCGAAGCCGACGCGGGGGTCAAGGGCGGCGGCGACGACCCCGAGTACGCTCTCGAAAAGGCCGTCGTCACGATCGCCCGGGCGGCCCGCTCCCGCTGATTCGCTCCCGCTGAGGGGTGGGGGAGGAGGGACGCGGAGGTCCGCGCTGCGTGCGCCGCGTGGGCGGCGCTACGTGTGAGCGTTGCCGGGGCCATCGCCGCTCGGCGGCTCTATGGCCCACCGGGCCCTGCTGCCGCCGGCCATCGGGCCTGCCGGGATCACTGCTCACCGGGTCCTGCTGGGGCCGCCGTTCACCGGGCCCTGCCGGGGTCACCGCCGCCCGCCGGGCCTGCCGGAGCCGCTGTCCGCCGGGTGCTGCCGGGACCACCGCTCACCGAGTCCTACGGGGCCGTCGGCCATCGGGCCCTGTCGGGGTCACCGCCGCCCGTCGGCCCTGCCGGAATCGCTGCCCGCCGGCTCCTGCCAGGGCACCGCTCACCGGGGCGTGCCGGGCCACCGCCCATAGGGCCTGCCAGGGGCACCGCTCACCAAGCCCTGCTAGGCTGCCGGCCACCGGTCCCTGCGGAGTCGGCGCCGCCCACCGGCCCTGCCGGGCTGCCGTCCACCGGCCCTGCCGGGGACACCAACGCCCGCTGGCCCTGCCGGCCCCGCTGTCCGCCGAATCCTGCCGGGGCATCACCCATCGGACCTGCCGGAACCACCACTCACCGGGCCCTGCTGGGGCCACCGTCCCCCGGGCTCTCGCGGGACCCCGCCGCCCACCGGCCCCGCCGGGCCCCCGCCGCCCACCGGCCCCACCGGAGCTCCTGCCCACCGGCCCTTGCCAGACCCACCGGCCCCACCAC